>CAZWMF010000701.1:0-2179 GCA_964634535.1 uncultured Opitutaceae bacterium
AACAGCCTGGCGATCGGCGTGGTCCTCGTCTTCCGCGACGTGACCGAACGCGAACGCCTGGCCCAGGAACTCGTGCGGGCCTCGCGCCTGGAGTCGGTCGGCATCCTGGCCGGCGGCATCGCCCACGACTTCAACAACATCCTCACCGTCATCATGGGCAATGTGTCGATGGCCCTCCTCGACCTCGATCCGGCCGGCTACCTGGGCAAGTGCCTGAAGGAGGCCGAGAGCGCGACCCTGCGGGCCCGCGACCTGACCCAGCAGCTGCTCACCTTCGCCAAGGGCGGGGAGCCCGTCCGCACGGCGGTCCAGCTGGGCGCGATCGTGCGCGAAGTATCTGATTTCTCATTACACGGCTCCCGCGTCAAGGGCCAGTTCGACCTGCCGGACGGCCTCTGGCCGGTGGACGCGGACAAGGGCCAGATCGGCCGGGTCGTCCAGAACCTCGTGCTCAACGCCGTCCAGGCGATGCCGGAGGGCGGCACCGTGCGCATCTCGGCCCGCAACGAGGCGGTCGGCGGGCTGGGCCGGGCCGCGCTGATCCCGGGCGACTACGTGCATTTTTCGATCGCGGACACCGGCATCGGCATCAAGCCCGAGAATCTGCCGCACATCTTCGATCCGTACTTCACGACCAAGCAGACGGGCAGCGGCTTGGGGCTGGCCGCGGTCTATTCCATCGTGCGCAAACACCGCGGCCTGATCGATCTCGCCTCCACCCCGGGCCAGGGCACGACCTTTCACGTCTGGCTGCCGGCCCTGCGCAGCGCGGCCGTGCCGGTTGAGACCGGGCGGACGCCTCAGGCGAACACCCTGTGCGGCCGCGTGCTCTTCATGGATGACGAGGCCAGTATCCGCAAGGTCGCGGCTTCGCTCCTGCGCCGCTTCGGCCTGGAAGTCGTGGCCGTGGCCGACGGCCGCGCGGCGCTCGACGAGTATCGGGCCGCCCGCCACGCGGGCCGCCCGTTCGCGCTAGTCATCATGGATCTGACGGTGCCGGGCGGCATGGGCGGCCGGGAGGCGTTGGAGCAGCTCCGGCGGATCGACCCCCAGGTCAAGGCGATCGTCTCCAGCGGTTATTCGAGCGACCCGGTGCTCGCGAACTACCGGCACTACGGATTTTGCGGAGTCGTGGTCAAGCCGTACGAGGTCGGCGAATTTGGCCGAATCATCGCGGAGACGCTGGCTCCCGGGGACGCCCCCGGGACGGCGGGTTAGCGCGGCTCTCTTGAGAGATTGGCGGATCGGCTTGGAGGCAGCGCGAGGGATCGAACCTCGACGGGGCTATCATCCCGTGTCACACAGACGCTGCCCAAAAGCCGCGCCCGGACCGAAGGTCCCGGCGGGAGGGTAAACATACGGCCGCCCGCGGCCGCGTTCTCCGCGGAGCTTGCCGTTCACCGCGCATTGCTTGCCGTCGGTCACTCGATTCGAACATGGCCACAAATAGTAAAGATCGGCCAAACGCCGGAGCCGATAAGGCCGAACGCATCCGCCGGCGGCCATGGCGGCACCTCGGAAAATGCAACCCGTTTATGCCCTTAAAATTGCCAAACTCTCCGGCCCGCTGCCCTCCGGACTAGACGTCCTGCAGCCGGCCACCGAGGTAGGCTTCGTAGGCGGCCAGATCGAGCAGACCGTGCCCGGAGAGATTGAACAGGATGACGCGCTTTCGGCCCTCCTCCCGGGCCCGGGCGGCTTCGGCCACCACCGCGGCGATCGCGTGGGCCGATTCCGGCGCCGGCACGATGCCCTCGCTGCGCGCGAACAGCGTGCCCGCCTCGAAGACCTTGGTCTGGTGATAGGCCTCGGCCTCGATCAGCCCGAGCTTGAGCGCGTGGCTCACCATGGGCGCCATCCCGTGGTAGCGCAGGCCGCCCGCGTGGATCGACGGCGGCATGAACTTGTGGCCCAACGTATGCATCATCAAGAGGGGCGTGGTCTCGGCCGTGTCGCCGAAGTCGTAGCGCAATTCGCCCTGGGTGAGGGATGGGCAGGCGCTCGGCTCGACCGCGACGATCCGATGGCGCTTCTTCTGCGTGAGATTGCGGTGCACGAATGGGAAGGCCAGCCCGCCGAAGTTGCTGCCGCCGCCGCAGCAGGCGATCACCGTGTCGGGCTCCTCGCCGGCCAATTCCATCTGGCGGATGGCCTCCTGGCCGATGACCGTCTGGTGCAG
>CAZWMF010000702.1:0-1167 GCA_964634535.1 uncultured Opitutaceae bacterium
TCGGTGACAATCCGGGTCAATTGGCCTTGCATCTGCGCGACCTCTTCGGGATTCAGCGAACCGGCGGCGCCGCCGATGGTTTCGGCGAGGGCGCCCCGCGCGGAAGAGAGCACCGGACAACCGCAGGCCATGGCCTCCAGGGGCGGCAGGCCGAATCCTTCGAACAGGGAAGGAAAGACGAAGGCCCCGGCCGCCCGGTACCAATCGGGCAGCTCGGCTGCCGGCACGAAGCCGAGGCGGCGGATATCGCGCGCGAAGGGCGAGGCGGCAATCAGCGCGTGAATCGCCTCCGCGCCGTGCCAGTCGCCGCCGGCCAGAACCAGTTGCCACGGCGAGCCGGTCGCGGCCTTGAATCCGTTGAAAGCAGCGATCAGTCGCGCGTGGTTCTTTGCCGGGTGCTCCAAGCGCGACACATAGAAAAAGAAAGGCGCTTCTAAACCCCGGGGAGCGCAAACCTTGGCGCGCGCGCGCGCCGGCGAGCCTGGCCGAAACTGCTCATGATCGAGGCCATTGGGCACCACGGTTAGGCGGCTGGCCGGAATGCGGAAATGGGCCTCGACGTCGCGGGCGGTCAAACCGCTGACGGCGACGATTTCATCCTGCCGCCGCGCGAATCGCGGGGCGACCACCCGGCCATAGAACATTCGAGCCCAATCGTATTTCTTGGCCAGGTGAAACGGGGCCAGATCGTGGATCGTTGCGACCAATGCGCACGGGCGCGGCCAGAGCATCCGCCGATAGCTTGGGACATGCAGCACCTCGATCCCGGCGCGGCGCACCAAGCCCGGCAGCACCGCTTGATGCCATAGAATATTGCCGATCGGCGGCCGGTAACGCTCCGGTACCGGCTCGAGCCGCATCGCAGCGACGGCAAAGCCGAACAGCGGCAGATCCTCCTCGAGGACGAACAGCGTAAAATTGTGCGCCGTCGCCGCGGGCAAGAGCGCGCGCACCAGCGAGAGGACGTACCGACCGACGCCGGAACGCCCGCGCTGGATCACCGAGGTTGACAGGCCAATGTTCACAAGCCACCGCCTGCCACGATTCGTCCGGATCGGGCCGCTGGCCCCGGTTTGGTGCGCAGAGCCACAGATGGGCCTGCGGTGATCACAAACTGGTCGGTGAGCCTCATCCGGCTTAGGGCGTTGCGCACTGGCGCGCTCGGTC
>CAZWMF010000702.1:1177-2177 GCA_964634535.1 uncultured Opitutaceae bacterium
GCGATCTTCACGCGGCCCGGCGGTCCGGCTGCTCGCCGCCGGGCTGGCCGACAATGACGAACTGGTCGGTCAGCCCCATATGCGCCAGGGCGGAGCGGACGGCCGGGCTCGGGCGGGAGAGAATGAGATTGCGCCGGCCCTGGGCGAGCCGCCTTTGCCAATGCGCTAGAAAGGCGAGCCCCGTGCTGTCGATCGATTGGACCTCGGCCAGATCGATCAGGCAGTGGCCCGGTTGGCCTGCGGCGTCGGCCCAGAAGATCGGCGTGCGCTGGAGCGCGTCGCGATGCAGGCGCCCGGCCGCCAGCACCTTGATCCCGTATGGCATCGGGACGAAACTGGGGGCTTTGAGCGGCAGGCCCTCATCGCGCTTCTTACCGGCGGGTAGATGCCAGAGTTGTGCGCCGAAAGCCGGGAGGAAACGCACCAGATCTCCCGCGTAACGTTTGAACAGGCGCCGCGGTTCCTGCGCGAGCCGGAAGAAGCTTTCGATTCCCAGGCGCCGGATCCACCGGGGGGCTCGCTTTAGCCGGCCCGCGAGAAAGTCCACCGTGCCACCGGCGCCGATCAGCACGGGCGCCCCAAGCGTGCGGTAATGCTGGAAGATCCATTTTTCCTGCTTCGGGCAGCCGAAGCAGACCAGGACGAGGTCCGGAGTGGCGGCGCGCACCCGCGCGATGATCTCGGCGTGATTCATCTCGGCGAGCGGCAGCTGGGGGGGCGAATCGTAGCCGACCGTCGGAAGGGAAGGATAAGCTGCGGCTATCCGACGCGCGGCCTCGGCGCCGACCCCAGGCGCCCCCCCGAGCAGGAAGATTTTCCAGTTGCGAGCTGCAGCGCGCGCCAGCAATTCCGGCACCAGATCGGATCCGGCCACGCGACCCGGTAATGCGTTGCCAAGCCAGCGCGAGGCCCAGACGAGCGGCTTGCCGTCGCAAAGAATCAGGTCCGCCTGGACCAAGATCCGATGCAACTCGGGATCGCGGCGCACTTGAACGAGAAA
>CAZWMF010000703.1:0-2176 GCA_964634535.1 uncultured Opitutaceae bacterium
CGCCAACCTGGTGTACGACGAAAGCGGCCGCGGCGCCCTCACCGCTTCCCTGGTCCCGCCCGTCGTCGTCTCGGGCGATTGTCCGGTCGTCGGCCTGGGCGGCTACAGCGGCTTCGAACACCAGCTCTACCGCATCGAAATCGCCGCCACCAATGCCGCCGCGAGCCAGTTCAAGTGGTCGCGCACCAACGCCGGCCTGGTGGGCCGCGGCGCGTTCGATCCGGCCACCCAGACCGTGGCCATAACGGCCAACCTGCCGGCCATCACCAGCGCGAACCAAACGAGCTTCTACCTGGAAATCGAGCACCACGACGCCGCGCTCGGCTTCTCCCAGGTGATCGCCGGCGCCCCGGCCACCCTGAGCGGCGGCACCCTGCAGCTCGCGGCCACCCCCACCTTCGGCGCCTATCCGGCCGCCGCCGCCGGCTATTTCTTCCGGCTTTGGGACGGCATCTCGCCCGTGGCGAGTTTCCCGATCAGCGCGACGCCCGTGCAGTTGGAAAACGGCATCCTCCTGCAATTCGATCCGGATGGCGTCGGCAAGTACCTGCCCGGCGACTTTTGGATGTTCCCGGTGCGCGCCCAGGGCATCGCCAACCCGCAGACCCTCATCAACGCGAAGAAGCCGCAGGGCATCAGGTACCATCGCGTGCCGCTGGCCGAAATCACCTGGGCGAGCGCCGGCGCCGGATTCACCGCCGGATCGATCGAGGACTGCCGCAGCCTCGTGCGTCCGCTCACCCAATTGCGCGGCTGCTGCACTTACCAGGTCGGCGACGGGGTCGACAGCTTCGGCGACTTCACATCGATTCAAGCGGCGATCAACGCCCTGCCGGCCGAAGGCGGCGAAGTGTGCATCCTGCCCGGACGATACTTTGAAAACGTGTGGATCGTGGACCGGCGCAACGTGGTGATCCACGGTTGCGGCTGGCAGACGCGCGTAGCCTCGTTCGCCCTGGCTCCCGCCGGCGCCGCGCCGTCGTCCTCCGCCGTGGTTCCGGCCGGCGTGAATCCCATTCCCGCCGTCTTCTCGATCGTCGCCTCCGAACACATCGCCCTGCACTCCTTCGCGGTCGAGGCGGCCGACACCGAGGCGGGCATCCTGATCGACGGGACCGGCACGGTGCTTTCGAGCAGCCAGCAAAGCGCCTTCGATGCCGTCGCCTATTTTCCGCCGGACGACGTGAGCGACATCGCGATCGACGACCTGGTGGTCACGGCCGCCACCTTCCCGGCGATCATCGCCGCGCAGGCGGACCTTCTGCGCATCGAGCGCAACCGGGTCGCGATGAAGAATGTGGCCAGCCTCTGGCCCGCGATCGTTGCGAGCGGGAGCGATATCCATATCGAGCACAACCAGGTCGGCATCCAGACTGCGGACAGCGCGCTCGATTGGCTGCCGGCCTCGGTCGCCGATGACCTCGGGCTCGATTCCAGCGCCCGCGCGAACGCCGGCACCGCCGTCGCGCCCCAGACCGGCGCCACGCCCGCCGGCATGAACCCGCCGGCCGCGCCGGACACGGGCGAAATCATCGCCAGCGAGGTCATCGACGAATCCGGCCTCAACCTCATCGCCGTGACGGTCCTCCGGCATCCGGGCGGCATCCAGATCGGCGGGATGTCCGGCGACGTTCTCGTCGTCGACAACGAAATCGTCGGCGGCAGCCGGAACGGCATCACCCTCGGCAGCCTGGCCATTCTCGGCGCCAACGGCGCCGATACCGGCCAGTGGAGCGGCGTGCTAACCGTCGGCGAGGGCGGCGACTGCGCCTGCAGCGGATCCCTCCAGGTTTCCGGCAACAATCCGGGGTCGGGCGCCGGCACGGTGGTGTCCGGCGGCTGGTTGGAGGATATCCTGATCAAACAGAATCGGATCCGCAACATGGGCCTGTGCGGCATCGGACCGGTGGGTTACTTCGACCTCCTGGAGACTTTGGAAGTCATCACGATCTACGGCCTCGTCATCCGGGAAAATGTCCTCGAGCGCACGGTCCTGCGGGTCCTCGCCGGCGTCTCGGCCGCCGCCAGCGCCTGGATGGGTTATGGCGCCATTTGCATCCCGGACGTCCAGGACCTGGTCGTCGCCGACAACGCGATCACGGATTTTGGCGTCGAGCCGGGGGCCGACGCCTGCGGGATATTCATCGTCCACGGCGAAATGCTCGACATCAGCCGC
>CAZWMF010000704.1:0-2174 GCA_964634535.1 uncultured Opitutaceae bacterium
CCGACACGCTCCCGTCGTCCGAGGGTTTTCACGTTCCGCTCGTGCGCAATGAGCACGCGCTCGGCGTCCTGGTGGTCCGGGTCGAGCCGGGTTCGAGCCTTTCGCTCCCCCAGCGCGACCTGGCGGAGAGTTTTGCCGCGCATTTGGCGGTCCTCGTCGACACGGAGAACCTGCGGGCCGCGGGCGAGCGCGAGAAGCTGTTGGCCGAGTCCGAGCGGCTGCACCGCACGCTGCTGGACGGCGTGTCGCACGAGCTCAAGACGCCTCTCGCCGTCGTCAGTTCGGTGGCCGAGAACCTCGCGACCGCCGACGCACCGCTGCGCCAGTCCTTGGTTCAGGAATTGCGCACGGCCACTCGGCGACTGACCCGCCTCGTGGACAATCTGCTCGACCAAAGCCGGCTCGAGTCGGGCACGCTCAAACCGAAGATCGACTGGTGCGACGCCGCCGATATCGTGAATGCGGCCGTCGATGGCCTGCAGGAAGCGCTTGCCGGTCACCCCTTTGAAGTCGATCTTCCTTCCGACATGCCCCCGTTTCGCGCCGATTCGGCGCTGATGGAGCAGGTCATTGCCAATCTCCTCATCAACGCCGCTTTGCATACGCCGCCCGAAACGCCGATCTACCTGACCGCCGGCATCGATAGCTCGCGCAGCCGGGTGTATTTCACGGTGGCCGACCGCGGCCCGGGCTTTCCCGCGGAAATGCACGAGCGGCTTTTCCAGAAGTTCCAACGCGGCGACGCGGCCCGGGTCGGCGGCCTGGGCCTGGGCCTTTCGATCATCCGGGGATTTGTGGCCGCCCAGGGCGGCGAGGTGGTCGCCGGACCGAACCCCGGCGGGGGCGCGGTCTTCACCGTGTATCTGCCGCACACCCCGCCCGGAGACGTGCCGATCGAATGAGCACCGAGCCCACCAAGCCCGAAATTTTGATCGTCGACGACGAAGTGCAGATTCGGCGACTCCTGCGCGTGACCCTGGAGTCCGCGGGCTTCGCCGTGCGCGAAGCGCCCACCGGCAACGAGGGCATCGCGGAAATCACCTACCGGCGGCCCGAGGCGGTCATCCTCGACCTGGGCTTGCCGGATCTGCCGGGCGTGGCCGTGCTCCAGCGCCTGCGCGAATGGAGTCGCGTGCCGGTTCTGATCCTGTCGGTGCGCAGCCAGGACGAGGAGAAGATCGCCGCCCTCGACGCCGGGGCCGACGACTATTTGACGAAACCGTTCAGCGGCGGCGAGTTGCTCGCGCGCATGCGCGTCATGCTCCGCCGGGTCCAGCCGACCGACGATCTCAAGGTGGTTCGCTTCGCCGACGTCGAGGTCGACCTGGTGCGCCGGGTCGTGACGCGGGCCGGCCGCGAGGTCAAGTTGACCGCCAAGGAGCACGCGCTCCTGCGGCTGCTCGTCGTCAATGCCGGCAAGGTCATCACGCACCGGCAGATCCTGCGGGAACTCTGGGGCCCAAAGGCCGAGGAGCAGACCCAATACCTGCGCGTCTATTTGGGCCGCCTTCGCCGCAAGCTCGAGGTCGAACCCAACCATCCCCAGCACTTGCGCACCGAGTCCGGCATCGGTTATCGCTTGGTCCTCGAATGACCGCCACCATGCCCAACGCAGAGCTGCCGGCCGGCACGGTGCTGGACGAGCGCTTCGAGATCGAGGAACTCGTCAATCGCGGCGGGATGTCCTGCATTTATCGGGCGAAGGACCGCCAGAGCGGCGCGACCGTGGCGCTCAAGGTTCCCCTGCTCAGCCTCGAGTCCGATCCGCTGACCTATAGCCGCTTTCTGCGCGAGGAGGAGATCGGCCGCCGCCTGAACCATCCCTATATCCTAAAGGTGGTCGCCGATGGGCCGGTCAAGAGCCGGCCCTACCTCGCGATGGAATGGCTGGAGGGCCGCACGCTCAACCAGCTGATCAAGAATCACCGGCCCCTGCCCGAGGTGCTGGCCGCCCGCATCGCCAGCCAGGTCTGCGCCGCCCTGGAACACCTGCGCGAACGCAACATCGTCCACCGCGATCTCAAGCCCGAAAACATCATGGCTTGCGACGACGGCTCGATCCGGCTCCTCGATTTTGGCATCGCCAAGGCGGCGGCGCTCCGGCGGCTGACCATCGGCGGGCTGACGCCGGCGTTTGGCACGCCCGATTACATGTCGCCCGAGCAGGTCAAGGG
>CAZWMF010000705.1:0-2174 GCA_964634535.1 uncultured Opitutaceae bacterium
GGTCTGGATCCCCAAGAAGTCAAACTCGAGGTCGGAGGACGGATCGAGGGCGGCCGCGAGCCGGACCAGATCGAATTCGAGCAGGCGCGGGTTGAGCCGGCGGATGGCCACCCCGTGTTCGAGGTACTTGCGGAAGGCGCGCTGGTGAAATTCCTTCAGCCGGCCGATGCCGTCGTCGCCGATGTTCCAGCCCAGCACCTCCTCGTACAGGTAGGTCAGCTGGATCCGCCCGGCAAACCGGGCAAAGTCGGCGTCGCGCTCGATCAGCGTCTTCGAGTTGAGGATGATCGTCGCATCCAGGTCCTTCTGCGTGATCTGGTCGTAGATCGAGCGGCGCAGCTCGTGCTCGATCTGCTCGTTGGTGAGACACAAGTCGAGCCCGATCCGCGCAAATTCGACGCGCTTGCGCAGGTCGGCGCCGTCCCAAAAGGTGTTTTCGCCATTGGCGAGCTTGACCACGACCATCGTGCCCTGACCCGGCGTCGCCGCGGGGGCGGGCACGGGCGCCGCGGCATCCGTGCCGGAATCCCGGGCGGCCTTGCGCTCGGCGCGGAAGAGGATGTAGGCCTCGGCCACCTTGTAGTGGCCGGCCTTCATCAGCTCCTCCTGCACCATGTCCTGGATTTCCTCGATGTGGATGAACGCCTGCTTCGAGGCGAGGAGGCGGGCCCCCACCGCCTGGGTGATCGCGACGGCCGGCGCCGAATCGCGCTGCAGCGACAGGAAGGTCTTGCGCACCGCGATTTCCACCTTCTGCTCGTTCCAGGGAACCACCTGGTTGTTGCGCCGGATGACCCGGACGGAGGCCGGGCCGGACTCCCGATCGAACGTCAGCTTGCGGGCCCGATTGAGCAGGAGACTCTTCGCCACAAAATAGGCGTTGTTGTCGACCAGGGTCTTCTCAATCAGTTCGTACAGGCTGTTCAGGGTCAGCCGGAGCGGACTCTGGACGCGCGCCAGCTGGGTCAGGTTGGCGGCCAATTCGCGGCAAATGCGCCCGACCCAGGCGCGGTTGGCCTCGTTGAAAATGTCCTGGTCGCCGCGGGCCAGGCAGACGTTGGTCAGCGCCTTGCCGAGCGTGTCCGCCACCTCGGCCAGCACAAAGCGCTCCTCGCCGTGCGGACAGATGAGCACGATCGGCGGCAGCGGCACGTCCTCGCTGGCCAGAATGTCCCGCCAGGCGTAGTGGGGTTTTAGTTCGACCGGAGTTTGGACCGTCCGTTTAAGCGCAAGATCATGCGCGAGAGTGGGATTGCTCATGGGGAATCGGGCCGGCCAAGCCGGCCAGGGATGAGGGCGCAGACTCTGCTCAGAGCTCGTCGTCCGAGACGGTCTGGAGGGAGGACGCCTTTTGGTATTCGGTGACCCGGCCTTCGAAGAAGTTTTGCTCCTTCTTGATGTCCATCATCTCGGCGAGCCAGGGGAGTGGATTCTTGATGCCGCCGGCAAGCGGGGCCAGGCCGCAGCCTTCGAGGCGACGGTCCGCGATGTAGTCGATATAGGTGAGAAAGTCCTCGAGACGGAGGCCGACCGCGTTGACCGGCAGGCAGTCGCGGATGAATTCCTTCTCCAATCCGACCGCCTCCGCCATCGTGGCCCGCAGTTCCTCCTTGAAATCCGCGCCCCAGATTTCGCGGTTCTCCTCAACCAAATCCATGAACAGGTTGCGGAAGACCTCGATGTGGTTCGACTCGTCCCGCAGCGTGTAGCGGAACATCTGGCCGATGCCGGGAAACTTGTTCTGGCGGTAGAGCGACAGCACCATGCCGAAGAGGCCGTAGAATTGCGTGCCCTCCATGCACTGGCCGAACACGAAGATGTTCTTGGCCAGCAGCCGCTGGTTGAGGGGATCGGTAAGATCGAGCTCGCGCCGCAGGTGGCGCGAAATCCGGGTGACGAACTCATTCTTGCGCACGATGGTCGGCACGTCCTCGAACATCGCCTCGCACTCGTGCGGGTTGATGCCCAGGGAGGCGATCATGTAGAGAAGCGAATCGGCGTGGATGTTCTCCTCATGGGCGTGGCGGCCGAGCACGAGCTTCAGCTCCGGAGCGGTCACGAGTTCGCGGACGACGTGCTGGATGTTGTCGCCCACGATGCCCTCGGCCGCCGAAAAGTACCCGATGCCCATCCGGATGATCCACCGATCGACGTCGGATAGCGCCTTCTGATCC
>CAZWMF010000706.1:0-2172 GCA_964634535.1 uncultured Opitutaceae bacterium
CTCCTGCCAGGTCGCTTTCACCGGGCAGACCTTCACGCAGGGCGGGTTCTTGCAATGGTGGCATTGCACCGGCATGTAGAACGAGCCGGGCTGGGGCACCGAGGCGGGCGCATAATTGGGATTGCTCTTCTCGAGGTCGAAGGTGCCGTCGTTCGGCATCTGCAGGACGCGAATGTATTGGATCTCCGGATTGCGCGATTGGTTATTTTCCGCCACGCAGGCATGCACGCATTTGCGGCAGCCGACGCAGCGGGTCAGGTTGAGGGCGTAGACGAATTCGACCCCGTTGAGGGGACGGTAATCGCGCACGTGCGGCCGGATGCCGTACTGGCGTTCGACCTCCGACTCGATCCGCGCTAGCACCTTTTGCATCTCAGCCGGAGTCAGCTCCTTATAATGTTGCTGCAGGAACTCGTCGACCGAGGTGAACTGGCCAAGTTTGCGCAGGGGAGCCAGGCTGGCCGCCACCGCCGCCGTGCCGGCCGCCAGGGCCGTCGTGGCCCGGAAGAAGCTGCGCCGGGACATTCCAGATTCAGGGGATGGGGTCGGCATGTTAGTCGGCGGTTGCAGGCGGCGCGGAGACGGGGAACTGGCCGTTGGAAAGGTGCGGGGGCGGCATTGGGATCAAACCGGTGAAGGCGGGCGCGTGCGGGTCGTGGCAGGATGTGCATTCCTGGCGTTGGATCGGTCCGGCCTTCCGGTCCCAATGCCCGCTCGTGCGCCCGTGGATGCCGGCCATCCAATCGCGATAGGTCGGCCCGTGGCAGCCGGCGCACAGGAGCGTGGCCTGATCGAGTTTGAGCTCCTCGCCGTCGGGGGTGTGCAGGTGGTCGAGCTGCTTAATGTCGTGGCAGGTATAGCAGTTCTGATTGCGGAAATTCCGGCCGTGGGCCATCGCGGCCAGGTTGCGGTGCGCCTTGGGGAAGATCACTGCGTTATCCTCGGTGTATTCGAGCTTCACCGGATGGGCGGCCGAGTGGCATTCGACGCAGTTGCGCATGCTGATGATCAGGTCGCCATGCTCCTTGGGCAGGATGATTCGGTGGTCGGCATCGTACTTGAGTACGGGCGGATTGGCCTTGTCGTGGCAGGAGTAGCACTCCAGCCCGGACGTGTCGCCGCCGCTGCGGATCAGTTGCCCGGCCGAAATGCGGATCGTGCCGGGCGGGACGACGCCGGCGAGCGAATCCCGCGGAGTCAGGGGCGCGCGCGGCACCCAGGCCGGTCGGGCGGGGGTCATCAGGAAGACCACGGCCAGCGCCGCAAACAGGACGGTCAAGACGGCCAGGGTCGGGGTGACTTTCGGGTCGTTCATCGATGGGGAAGCTGGGCCTAGCTTAGCGGTGGCAGATTCGAACGCCTTTTGCCCTTTTGTGGTTTGCTGGGCGTTTCTTGGCCAAAATCGAATAGGGCGTATTAGTTTAGGTACTGAAAAACCCAAGAACTGCGCAGCAATCGGCTTCGACACCCCGGCCGGGCGTCGATTCAACTGGCGGATCCATAAATCCGAGTTCCTCCCCACGCTGATGAAAACTTCCTTGATCGCCTTGGCTTTGACGACCGCATTGGTGGCTGGCGCGGCCGTCGCCCGCGCGGCCGACGGCGCCGATACGTTCGCCCATAACTGCAAGGGCTGCCATGGCGCGGACGGCGCCGGCCATACGAAAGCCGGCCGCATGGTTGGCGTGAAGGACCTGACGAGCGCCGAGTACCAGAAATCGTTCACGGACGCCGACGCCAGCGCCCGGATCAAGAACGGGCTCAAGGATGCCAGCGGCAAGGTGAAGATGAAGGCCTTTGGGGACACCCTGTCCGATTCCGATATCAAGGATCTGGTCGCCTTCGTGCGCTCGCTGCAGAAGTAAGGGCCGTCGGTTGGATGCCAGCTAGGGGAATTCCCTAGCGAAATGCGGGCCTCCCTCCAATTTCGTCCTGCGCCGGGTTCTGCTACCGTCGTGGCATGGAACTCCGCCGCGCCCTGACCGCGCTCACCTCGCTGCGCCTCACGATCGTACTGCTGATTCTGTCGATCATTTTGGTCTTCGCGGCGACGCTCGACCAGGTGCATCTCGGGGTTTGGGGCGTTCAGCAGAAGTATTTTCGCGCGTTCTTCGTATTCGACCGCCTGGCGGGCACGTCGATTACCGTGCCGGTGTTCCCCGGCGGCTATCT
>CAZWMF010000707.1:0-2171 GCA_964634535.1 uncultured Opitutaceae bacterium
CCTGTCCGGCATGCCGGGCTTGCAGTACACGCGCAGCAAGTCGTTGTTCGGGCTCTCTCACTTGCGCAATCAATTCGAGTACGGGGTCGATTTCGGCGCCGCCAAGCAGGAAGTGATCAACCGCTTGCAGTTCGTCGACGGACTGCCGCCGGGGGTCACGCCGTCGCTGTCGCCGCAAAGCCCCACGGGCGAAATACTGCGCTACACGCTGGCCTGCCCCAAGGATCCTCTGGGCAAGGACGTCTACAACCTGAACGATCAGAAGGCCCTGCAGGATTGGGTGCTGGAGCGGCAATTCCGCCGCGTCAAGCGGATCATCGACATCGTCAGCGGCGGCGGCACCGTCAAGCGGTATGAAGTGCATCCCGATCCGGCCCGCATGGTCCGTTACGGGATTACGCTCGACAAATTGCAGAACGCGATCCAAAGCAGCAACGCCAACGTGGGCGGCGACTACATGGTGGAAGGCGAAAACGTGTTGAACGTTCGCGCCATCGGCCTGATCGGCGGCGGGCAAGACAGGGCCCGGTCGCCGGAAGTGCTGCTGGAGAAAGATCCGGCCAAGGCCGCCGGCCTGCTGCGGGCCGACGAAGAGCGCAAGCTGAATCGAATCCGGCAGATCGTCATCACGTCCGTCAACAACCTGCCGATCCGGGTCGAGGACGTGGTCGAAGGGGGCCCCCTGCGGTATCCCGAGGACGTCGGCAATCAAGGCGTGGTGGTCCGCAACCTGCCGCGACTGGGACGGGTCAGCATGAGCCGCCGGGCTTTGGACGCCGACGGCAAGGAAGCGGTCGACGAGGACGGCAATTCGATCTGGATCAACGAGCCCGAAAAAATCCAGGGCATCGTGCTGTTGCGCAAGGGAGATGCTTCGCTGCCGGCGCTGCACGACGTCGAGGCGCGGATCAACGCCATCAACGACAGTCAAACCTACCTGTTGCCGGGCATCAAGATCGATCCGTATTACGACCGCAGCGACCTGATCCACATCACCACCGAAACGGTGCGGGAGAATTTGATCGTGGGCATGGTCCTGGTCACCATGATCCTGCTCATGTTTCTCAGCAACGTCCGCAGCGCGCTGATCGTGGCGATCAACATTCCGCTGGCGCTGTTGTTTGCCTTCACCGTGCTGTGGGCCCGCGGAAAATCGGCCAATCTGTTGTCGATCGGGGCGGTCGATTTCGGCATCATCGTCGACTCGTCGGTCATCATGGTCGAAAATATCTACCGGCACATCAGTTCCGGGGAGTTTCACGAATTGCCGCTGAAGCAACGCATCCTGATTGCCACCAAGGAAGTCGAAAAGAGCCTGTTCTTCACCACCGCGATCATGGTCTGCGCCTTCTTGCCCCTGTTCACCATGCAAGGGCCCGAGGGGCAGATTTTCGGACCCATGGCGGATACGTATGCCTTTGCCCTGGGCGGGGCCTTGATTCTGGCGCTGACCGTGGCCCCGGTCCTCTGCTTGCTCTGCTTCAAGAACATCAAGCCCAAGCCCGACAACGTGATGGTGCGCTATTTGAAGAACCGCTACCTGTGGCAATTGAACTTGTGCCTCAATTACCGCAAGGCGACGCTGGTCGTGATGGGCGTATTGATCACGCTGACGATCGGCCTGTTGCCGCTGCTGGGCCGGGAATTCATGCCCGAGCTCGAGGAAGGCAACCTGTGGATTCGCGGAACTTTTCCCATCAACATTTCCTTGGTGCAGGCCAGCAAGAAGGCCGATCAGGCTCGGGCCATCATGACCAGGTTTCCGGAGATCAAGTCCGTGGTCTGCCAGACCGGCCGCCCGGACGACGGCACCGATCCGACCGGGTTCTACAACTCCGAGTTCTTCGTCCCTTTGAAGCCCCGCGACGAATGGCCCCGGGACAAGAACCAGACTGGATTTTGGGGCTGGTTCAGCGCCAAGCGGCAGCGGACGAAGGATGAACTTATCGAGGACATGAACAAAGAGCTCGATCGGGACATCGTCGGCGTCAACTGGAATTTCTCGCAGAACATTCGCGACAACGTCATGGAAGCCCTATCGGGCGTCAAGGGAGACAACTCGGTCAAGATCATCGGTCCGGATTTGGACGAGTTGGAGCAGCGCGCCGAGAAATTGTCCACGATCCTGGAGCGGATCGACGGAATCCGCAACGTGGGCATCTTCCGGGTCA
>CAZWMF010000708.1:0-2171 GCA_964634535.1 uncultured Opitutaceae bacterium
GCCTGGTTCCACCCGGCGGGCGGCTGGAGAATCGTCTTGCCGAAACCCCCAAGCGAGGCGTGAGTTGCGCGTGCCGTCACCATGGATCCAATCGCGGAACTCAACGAGCTGACCGGCGAAGTCGCCGCCCTGGGTTCGCGTATGTTCCGCGTGCGCTGCCCCTTCGTCCAGGAGCTGCCCAAATACACTTGGAACAAGCTGCGGCACGATCTGGTCGCCGGAGCCACCCTGACCCTGGTGTCGATCCCCCAAGCGGTCGGCTTTTCCCTGATCCTCGGCCTGCCGCCCACGCCAGTGATCGCATCGCTCATCATCGGCGGCTTCGTCGGCGCCCTGTTCTTCTCCTCCCACCACCATGTGTTCGGGCCCACGAGCTCGATCAGCCTGATCGTGGCCGCCACGGTGGCGGCCTATACGCATGCCTCCGGGCTGGAACCCCTCCAATTGGCGGTGTTCCTGGCCTTTCTGATCGGCGTCATCCAACTCCTGGCCGGATTGCTCAACTTTGGCGAAATCACCAAGTTTATCTCCCGCTCCGTGGTGGTCGGCTATAGTACGGCGATCGGCGTGCTCCTATTCGCGAGCCAGGTGCACAATGTCCTCGGCTACGATGCCCCGCTCAAGATCGACTTTCTGCAAATCGTGGGGGGCAGTCTCGACCACCTGCTCACGGGCCATGTCCAGCTTTGGCCGATCGGGATCGGCGCCTTGACCCTGGCGATCTTCTATCTGGTCCAGCGGTACCGCCCCAAATGGCCGGAAGCCTTGATCGGACTCTCCCTGCTGGGCATCGGCGCCCGCCTCTACACGTTTTACAATCCCCATCCCTCGTTCCTGATGGTCAAGGACGAGGGCGCCCTGACCGCGGTGATTCCGGCCTTCGCCGGTTTTCATTTCGGGCCGAACAGCATGCACCATTTGATCCCCGAATTGGCGGGTACGGCGGTCGCCATCGCGATCCTCGGCATGCTCGAAGCCTCGGCGATCACCAAGGGGTTGGCCGCCCGCAGCGGGCAACGGATCGAACCCAACCAGGAGCTGATCGGGATGGGCGCGGCCAACATCGCCTGCGGACTCTTCGGCGCGGTGCCGGGCTCGTCGTCCTTCGCCCGCTCGGCCGTCAATTTCCAGAGCGGCGCGGTCTCGCAATTATCCTCGATGATCAGCAGCATTGTCGTGCTGCTGGTCCTCCTGTTCGTAACGCCGGTGTTCAACTACATCCCGGTCGCGGCCCTGGCCGCCCACCTGATCCGGGTCGGGGTGCGCATGATCAACCGCCATCAAGTGCGGGTGGCCTGCCGGTCGACCCGGGCCGATGCGATCGTTTTTCTGGTCACGCTGGTTTCAGCCCTCCTCCTGAAGCTCGACACGGCCATCTATGTGGGCATCGGCGTGGCCCTGGTCTTCTTTCTGCAGCAGACCAGCACCCCCACCCTGGTGGAATATTCCATCAATGAAGCGGGCAACCTCGCCGAACTCACCGACCCGGCGAAGCGCCCGCATCCGGAAATCTCGATCATCCACGTCGAGGGCGAACTGTTCTTCGGGGCAGCCGACATTTTTCAGGAGCAGATCCGGCATTTGGCCGAGGACCAAAACATCCGGGTGTTCATCCTGCGGATGAAGAACGCCCGCCATCTCGACGCCTCGACCGTGATGGCGATGGAGAACCTGCACGACTACCTGCTCCAGACCGGACGCCACCTGTTGATCAGCGGCAGCAATCCCGACGTGACCAAGGTGCTGCGCAACAGCGGTCTGCTGGACCAGATCGGCGCCGATAACCTGTTCCCGGCCGAGCAGAACCCGACCGTCGCCACCCGCAACGCGCTCAAGCGGGCCCTGCAACTGTTGCCGGCGAGCGAGCCGGAGGTGCGGATTTTTTACGAAAAGGGCAAGGAACCGGCCAGCGGTTGAGATCGCCCGTAACCCAGGCGGGCGGCCACCGCGACGACGATGCTCACGCCGTCCGCAGCATGGCAGCCGGCGGTCGCGGTGCCGTAGGCCGGATCGTAGACCGCGATCCTGCCCGGTCCGGTTCGGAAGAACAGAAAGGGCACGGACTCGCCGCCCGCCCGGAGCCAGACGATTTCGGAAGACACGGGCAGAAGGGTTCGGGCGAGCCGGACCGCCTCGGCGCGCCGCCCGGGCGTAAGCGGTTGGGTGGCGGC
>CAZWMF010000709.1:0-2147 GCA_964634535.1 uncultured Opitutaceae bacterium
GAAGTCGACCTCGTTGAGCACTTCCCAGATGGGGAATGCATCGTGGTGACCCGAGGCGTGGTACCGGCCGTTTTCGTCGGTGAAACCGCCGTCGACGTACCAGCTGACGAGCCGGGCATAATAGTCGCCCAACTCCTTTCCGGTGGGGTCGCGCAATTCGGTGCCGGCGCTGTAGTCCCAGAACACCTGGTCCGGATCGGCCGGCAGAACGACCGGCTGGGGGGTCTGAAACAGCCATTCGGGTATGGTGCTGAAGTTCATAACCGTGGGCGCCGAACCGGTGGCCGCCAAAAAATCACCGACCAGAGGATCGAGAAGCGAGAAGTCCCAGGAGGTCCCCTGCGGCGTGGGCGGGGCCAACTCCGCAACGGCCAATCGAGGATAGGGCAGCCAGGGGACAAAGCGCACATCGGTCGCCCGCAGAGCCCGAAGGGCGGCGAACGTGGCGTCGTGAATGGGCGATCCGGGTCGCACCCGCGGGTTGACGACGAGCTGCAGGGTTGGCGTGGATCGGGAGACGATCAACGTCTTCGCCCAGGCGACGGTGATTTCGACGGGGGGCGGATTGGCGGGCTGGCCGGCGAGCGTCGCGACTACGCAGGCGCCGAGCGCCGCACCGAGCCACCCGAGGACCGGCGGGCGGCGGCCGTCGGCCGTATTCTTCATGCGAGAGTCGTCGTCGCCGGATTCCCGACAGGCAAGGAGATTTTGACCCGGATATTTCGTGAAAACGGCCGAGGAGCGCTCGAAGCGCCGAGCAGAAAAGACCGAGGGCGAGGTGGGCTTTCCAGCCCATCGGAACGAGCCCGAGTCCTTTTATGCTCGAGCGATTCGGGCGAGATATGGCCGATATTCATGTCATTGTCCCTTCACTGCGCATCGTTTCGCGACGACTTTGCGATTCCTCCTCTGGGAATCGAGGTCTCGGGATTTGCAGCGATGGCTCCCCATCATGCCTTTGGTTGAGGCTATGCCGCGCTGAGAAGTTTCCGGGTCAAGCCCAATACGGTTCGCTTAAGAGCCCTCCGAATCCGAGTGCGACAGG
Source organism: uncultured Opitutaceae bacterium (assembly GCA_964634535.1). Classification (GTDB taxonomy): domain Bacteria; phylum Verrucomicrobiota; class Verrucomicrobiia; order Opitutales; family Opitutaceae; genus Palsa-1447. Next base: position 1,046 of record CAZWMF010000709.1, read on the forward strand.
TTGGAGGCGCTCGGCGCCGCGTTCAGTAAACAGTCTTGGGAGTAGCCGGCGCCGAGCGCTCACCGCCGCGCGGGCATCGCAAAAGTGAACCAATCCAGGCGACAGCATTCCCGCCCGTCCCCGCGGAAGACCAAACAGATATCCTGGGTTCCCGCCGCGTTCCGGAGGGTGCAGCTGAGCGGCTCAAACCGGTCCCAGCCGCCGGTGGCCGGCACCCGGCAGGTGCCGAGCAAGGCGCCGCGGGGCTCGCCGGCATGCACCTCGATGACGGCGCCGGCCGGAAGGCCGCAGGCGACGGAAAAGGTCATCGGACTGTTTGCCTCGAGGTTTTTCACCTTTGGGTAGCAAAGGGCGCTGCCTGGGCCCAGTCCGCGCACTTCAAATCCCCCGGCCGGGCATTCCCGGATTTCCGCCCGGGCGGCGGAGAAGTAGTCTTCGGCCTCGATGCGGGGTTGGCGGGCGTCGTATTGGCCGACTCCGATCTCGTCGATGCGGACCGGGGCCATGTCGCCGTTGTCCTTGAAGTGGACGTAGGTGATGATCGAATCGCGAAAGAAATCGCTGCGGCCGGGCTGGCTCTTATCATTGCACGCGTAGTACCACTGGCCGTGGAATTCGAAGAAGTTTCCATGGCGATCGTGCACCAAGTTCGGGCGGCGGAATTTCGGCGAAACCCGGTCGGGTTGAATGACCGAGCCCCTGAAGGCGTATGGGCCATAGATGTTGGTCGCTTCGGCGTAGAAGCTCGACCAGGAGAGGTAATAGAGGCCCTGGCGCTTGTGCAGCGACGGTTTGTCGTCGGTTTTCCCGGATCCGTACGGGCCGAATGGATGATCGATGACGACGGCGCGCGGGGCTTCAGCGAGGGCGAGCATCGAGTCGTCCAGGCGTGCGATAAAGTAATGGTACGTTCCGAATACCAGGTAGGCATGGCCGTCGTCGGCGATGAGGACATTGGGGTCCCGTTGCTCGGTCGGGGTCAACCCGCGGGGAATCAATGGCCGGCCCAGCGGGTCGCGCCACGGACCCGTGGGCGAGTCGGCGACCACCACGCCGATTTCGTAGGGGCCGGCGGAAAAATACCAATAGTATTTGCCGTTCC
>CAZWMF010000710.1:0-2140 GCA_964634535.1 uncultured Opitutaceae bacterium
GCTTTGCCCTGCCGCTCGAGCGGGCCTGGACCGGCGACGTCCTCGGCTGGACCTCCGGGCCATGGTTTCTGCGGCCGGCCAAGCTCTTCCTGATTCCGGGTGACTCGCCCATGGGGCTGCGCCTGCCCTTGGACTCGCTGCCCTGGGCCACGCTGACCGACTCGCGCTACCCGATCGCGCCCGATCCGCTCATGGATCTGCCCCCGTTGCCGGATCGCGAGGGACTGGCCCGCCAGTATCGCCAGGCCGGAGACCCGGCCTCCGCCGAACCGGCCGGGCCGGACGCGGGCCTGCCCCGCCACCTGCGGCCGCGGCCGCAGACCTTGCCGCCGGCCGATCAGCGGCCGCGCCGGGCGCAGTCGGCCGACTGGATCGTGCGCACGGCCCTGTGCGTCGAGCCGCGGGAGGGCCACCTGTTTGTGTTCATGCCGCCGGTGGCGACGACCGAGGATTACCTGGATCTGCTCTCCTCGGTCGAGGCCACCGCCGCCGAACTGGACAGTCCCGTGGTGATCGAAGGCTATTTGCCGCCCTACGATCCGCGACTGAATTCGATCCGGATCACGCCGGATCCGGGCGTGATCGAGGTGAACATCCATCCGTCGTCCTCCTGGACGGAATTGAAGGAAAAGACGGAGTATTTGTATGGCGCGGCGCGGGAGTGCCGCCTGGGCACCGAGAAGTTCATGCTGGATGGACGCCACGCCGGCACCGGCGGCGGCAATCACATCGTCATCGGCGGCGAACGCCCGTCCGACAGCCCGCTTTTGCGGCGGCCGCATCTGCTCCAGAGCCTGGTGGCCTATTGGCACCAACATCCGGCGCTCAGCTACCTGTTCTCCGGCCTGTTCATCGGCCCGACCAGCCAGGCCCCGCGCATCGACGAAGCGCGCGACGACAGCCTGTACGAACTCGAAATCGCGTTCCGCGAACTCGCGCGCGCGCAAGGCGCGGGCGCCTTGCCGCCGTGGCTCGTGGACCGGATCTTCCGCCACTTGCTGACCGACGTCACGGGCAACACCCACCGGGCGGAGTTTTGCATCGACAAGCTCTACTCCCCCGACCAGGCCACCGGCCGGCTCGGGCTGCTCGAACTGCGCGCCTTCGAAATGCCTCCGCACGCCCGCATGAGTCTCGCGCAGCAGCTGCTCCTGCGCGCATGCATCGCGCGCTTCTGGGACCATCCCTACGCGCCCGAGCGCCTGGTGCGCTGGGGCACCGACCTGCACGACCGCTACCTCCTGCCCCACTATTGCCGGCAGGATATCGGCGACGTCGTCCAGGACTTGCGGGACTGGGGTCTGCCCTTCGAGGCAAACTGGTTCGATCCGCATTTCGAGTTTCGCTTCCCGCTGAATGGCGCCGTGCAGTATCGGGGCATGGAACTCGAGGTGCGCCATGCCCTGGAGCCCTGGCTCGTCCTGGGCGAGGAGCCCGCCGGCGGGGGGGCCGTCCGGTTCGTCGATTCGTCGGTCGAACGCGTGCAGGTCAAGGTCACCGGCCTGACCCGCGAGCGCTATGCCGTCGCCTGCAATGGGCACCAGGTCCCGCTCCAGCCGACCGGGGTCAATGGTGAATTCGTGGCCGGCGTGCGCTACCGCGCCTGGCAGCCGGCGAGCTGCCTGCATCCGACCCTGGAAGTCGACAGTCCGCTCGTTTTCGACCTCGTCGACCTGTGGAACGAGAAAGCCGTGGGCGGCTGCACCTACCACGTCTCCCACCCGGGCGGCGTCAATTTTCAGTCCTTCCCGGTCAACGCCTTTGCGGCGGAAAGCCGGCGGCGCACGCGCTTCGCCCCCTTCGGTCATTCGCCCGGCCTGAATGTGCCCGCGCGCCAAGGCGGCGTGGCCCCGGAGATGCCCCATACGCTCGACCTGCGCGATCCGGTGCGCGTCGCCCGACCCTAAAGCGAGCGAGGAATGATCGCGCTCGCCCCGACGGAAGGGTTGCCGTAGCCGTCCACCATCCGCCCAAACGCCATGGTCCCCGCCGGTTCTGCGCCGACCGAACCCGACGTGCTGTCGGGCTATCAACAGCGGCCCGGCCGCTACGACGAGTGTTTCGAGGCCGCCGGACGCCTGCGTCCGCATTGGGCCGATTTCTTCCGCCGGCTGGGCCCGGACCCGGCCGGCGCGATCCG
>CAZWMF010000711.1:0-2139 GCA_964634535.1 uncultured Opitutaceae bacterium
GGTCAGGGACGATTCGATCTGCTCATTACCGATGTTTTGATGCCGAGTTGCGACGGCATGGAACTCATCCTCTCCACTCGGCGCCTTTATCCTGATCTTCCGATTATCGTCATGAGTGGCGGTGGCCAGATCCCGGCCGACCTCTACCTATCCATGGCCCGCACCTTTCAGGTAAAGGCGGCCTTGCAAAAACCATTCACTCGGGACGACCTCTTTTTCGCCGTCGAAGATGCCTTGGGTCCATCCGCTCCCTTGCCGGTGCCGGCCTGACACCCTCGCCAATTCAAGGCACACAAACGGCTTCGGTGGCGGGGTCCCATTGAGTGTCGCTGGGGAATTGGCCATGAGTGATATATTCAGCGTGGCAGAATCGATGTCGCCCGCTCTTGGCTTCTGGTGCCAGCGGCGCGTTGAAGCCAGTTGGCCGCCTTCACACCGACCGGAATGTGGTCGGTGCCCCGAGCACGGCTACGGTGAGCCGAAAGGCGACGCCTGCCCGGGGAATTCTAAATCGCCGGCGGATATATACCGCGGCCTCTGGCAAGGAGGACGCCCAATTCGAACCTTAAGCTTGGGCCTGGCCGAACTTGAGACGAAACGCCGCGACGGCCGCCAACGAGAGGCCGAATAAAGCCAGCATCGAGCCGCCGTCCGGAACGCTATTGCCCTGAACCCGCGTCCAGGAACCAGCAAAATCAAGGGAAGTCGTGTTGCCGAAGTTGTTGTTGTTGCCGACGAAGTTGACGCCGCCGCCGCTGACGTCCTGACCAACACCGTACAACCCGGAATCCCAATCAATCCACATCTCCGTGATGCCCGTCGGGGTCCACGTGAACGTGGGATCCAGCAATACGGACGTGTTGTCGGCCGTAAAAGTGCCGTTGAGATCCGTTATCGTGATTGAAACGACGTCGGCCAACGACCCGCCAGCGGACGAAGTCGAATCAAGGACAACGGTGCCGGCATATCCGGCGCTCCCGCCGGTCCATGAATAGGTAGCGTCGGCGCGAGCCAGCGCGACGATCGCGAAGAATGAGAGGAGTGCAAAGACCTTGTGCATGTTCATAAGGAGTTGGAAATCGGGGAATTAAGCAGCACCTTACATGCCGCAATTGATAGCAGTCACGCTAATAGCTATTATAAAACAACTTACGCCTCTATGCTAATACCAGCCCGATTTGCTGGAGATGTCTCATTGTAAGCGTTTCCAACGCAAATTGGGTCGCCAGATTCCAGTTATAGTCCTATATATCTGACATATAATGAGATAAGACTACTAGGTCGAGTTCGTCGACACTCCTTACAGAAGACGACATGGATCACTGGCCTCCAGGCATGTCGCTTTCCCCCTATCCCTGAACGGGAGACCGACTGCCCGCCGCTTCAATCAGATTTGCCTTTGCCGCGCCCAGCCCGATCGATTCGCTCATTCCTCACCGTCGAAATAATCCAGCGAATCGGAGCGGAGGATGGGACGCTTGGCCGTGTCGATCAGCCACTTTCGACTGTCGGGGTAATAACATGACTCGCCTACCGGATTATCGGCGACGATATAAAGGGCGAGGTCCCCGTCTCCGTTGGCGATCAGTTGATGCGGCTCCCCGGGCCCAAAGAGAAACGCGTCGTCCTTCTCGATCGGCATGAGCCCCTCGGAATGGCGCACCCATCCCGCGCCTGAAATCACATGGTAAAACTCCCATTGGGCGGTGTGCAGATGGTACGGGCATCTACTCTTACCGGTCGGAATGCGGCAAATCTGCACATCGAAAGGGTGCCGGTCCGTCAATTGAGTCCCGTCGGGTTTCCGGCCGAGGGCAATCGACAGATCCTTGTTCGCCCTCGAATATTTGCCCTTGGGAGAGGTGGAGGCGGTTTCGGCGATATCTCGGACATTGATCTTTTTCATGGGTTTAGGGGAGAGGGTGACGACGGGATCGGCGAGGCCTCCGAGCCCTGACCGGTCGGCCGCTCGGGCTGCTTGGGGGGCACCGGATCGACGACCTTCGGCTCACCGACCTCGACCCGCCCTTCGGGCATGCTGCGGTGGCGAAGCCCGCCGCTATCCTGTCCGAAAAAACTGGCCGCCTGATTGGTCATGGCGGCCAAGGCTTGGTCGAAGCGGTGGTCGCGCTGCGCCAT
>CAZWMF010000712.1:0-2139 GCA_964634535.1 uncultured Opitutaceae bacterium
CTCTAGGGAAGGGCCGTGCCGCCAGGTGTTCGCACCCATAACTTCACAGTTTATCCGATCTTTGATCATCGCGGGCTTGGGCCCGCCCTTCATGACGAAATCGAACCAGGCAAACGTCAGCTCGGGGGTGTCGAACTGGGCCGCTTCGTCTACCGTGTAGCCGCTGACACTCGACGGCTTCCACGCCGCCTGGGCTCCTTGATGGTCATACGGGCCAATGACGAGATAGTGCTCGGCGGCCGGAAAATAGTGATAGTGCTCCGTCAGGTAATAGAGCGCCGAGATTTGGGCTGGGTCAAAATATCCCGTGACCTGGAGTACGGGAATGCGGATATTGCCGAACTCCGCCATGAATGGCGCCATAGTCTGCCAATAGGCGTCGAATGAGGGATGGCGAAGTTGCCGCTGAAGCAGCGGATTTGGTGTGCCATCGACTTGATCGATCTCCCGATAGGGTTTGCCGCTCGCATACCACCGTTGGAAGAGAGTGTCCCACCGGTGCTGGTCCGCGTTTACAGCCCAATCGAGTGTGCGGTTGTTCGAAACATAAAAACCCCATTGGTAGTTCGCGTTCTGGAAAACATTGTTCGACATCGGCAGCACCAGACCGGGGTGAACGGCCGACCACGGCACAACGGTCTTTAGTGCGGGATTTGGGTGTTTTAGCGCGGCCCATTGGACGAACCCGTCGTAACTGCCGCCAAACATACCGACCTGGCCGTCGCTCCAAGGCTGCTTGGCAATCCATTCGATGACGGCATTGACGTCTTTGGATTCCACCTCCCACGGCTGGATCTGGTCGGTACTGAGTCCCTTTCCGCGAGCGAACGCGACCGCCCCAACGTATCCGTGCGCCGCTGCCAGCCGGGCCATGGTCACCGCAAACGGGCTGGCGTAGATCGTGAAATTCAGCGCCGCCGGTTGTCTCTTGGCGGTCGCGCGAGGCCGAAAGAGCTGCGCCGTCAGCGTGACTCCTTCGCTGGTTTTGACCGGCACATCCCGTGCGATAATATAGCGCCGAGCATCATCCGCCGCGATCAGGTTCTCGCTCACGGGAGCCAGGGCCTGATACTCCTGATAAAGCTGGTACTCGCGGATTAAATTCAGCGCCTCGGCCATCTCGATCGCGCTAAGGGAACGTTGCCGACCCAAAGCCTCATCCAAATTCTGGCTTAATCTATTCAATGGGGCCCATAGCCAAGGGCCCGCGTCCGCCGCGGCTCTATCGTCCAATTCGCCCAAAACAGTCGCCGCCGCCCGATCGAGCGCGTCACTGGCCGGCAGACCGCTTCGCTCGATGAGCTTTGCTTGTGCGTAGAGACTATCGGGAATCAAGATACTCACGGAACGGTGTGCCGACGTCGAACGACGTATCGATTCTTCGACCGTTGCGATAGCTTCCGAATATTGCCCGGCAGTCATCTGCAGGCGAAACAGATTGTTCAGATATGATTCAGTGCCGTCATTGTGGTATTCTGCGATCGCCCGTGTGGCCAACGACGCCATGGCAACCTCAATAGGGGCGCCATCAGGTGGCGGACTAAACGCGAGTGGCGCCGCGCCAAGAAGACCCGGGAGAAGACCGAGCGACGTGAGCGCGGCGACAAACGCTGTGCCGACTTGTCGGTGCCAATTTAGGCGAGTCATGGTCAAGCGTTTTGCCCAAGGAAGCAGGCATTTGAAAGGCTTAACCTCACCGCAAACTGGCACCCACTCCCCGCTCGCAAAACGTTCGCTTCGTCAGCCCGCCTCGGTCGTATTCGGCGATCAGCGCCTCGCCACGCCTGATGTCGTCCACCGCGATAGCACTTGTTCAGACCTTTCACATTCTCTACCGAGACGGTTGCCATTCCGGCAGCCTACCCAAATGCGGCTGAACTATTTGACCGACCACGAGGTCCCCAATCGGAGGTTTACCGCGCGATCCTGAACCGGGTGTGCTGCTATGCGGCCCGTCACCAGGAGAGTTGAAACTCAAACGTCGGTTTGGCAAATCCGGCCCCGTCGCTCTCGCCGTGGATTGACACGCTGGTCGTCACCTTGGTCCCGACATGCTCGACGATCGTTTTCGTCCGAATGAACCGGTCCAACTCGGTCTCCTTTGCGACCGGCGTGAAATCCCACAGTTTATTCCCGTAC
>CAZWMF010000713.1:0-2135 GCA_964634535.1 uncultured Opitutaceae bacterium
CGGGGCTACGGCGGGGCGGGGCCGGGGTTCGCGAGGCGGACGGGCGCGGGAGAATCGCGCGTGCATGAGTACTGAGATACCCAGTCCCACCCGGCCCCGGCTCTTGAGTGTCGACGACTACGTCGCCGGCGTGCGGGCGGGGGACCGCGCGGTGCTTGCCCGGGCGATTACGCTCGTCGAGAGCGCTTCGCGCCGGCACGAGGCCCTGGCCCAGGAAGTCTTGCAGCGGCTGCTGCCCCACACCGGCAACGCCCAGCGGGTCGGCATCACCGGCGTGCCCGGCGTGGGCAAGAGCACGTTCATCGAGTCGCTCGGCACGTATTTGATCGGGCTGGGCCGGCGGATCGCCGTCCTCACGATCGACCCGACGAGCGCGCGCTCGGGCGGCAGCATCCTGGGCGACAAGACGCGGATGGAAAAGCTGTGCCAAATGCCCGAGGCCTTCATTCGACCGTCGCCCTCGGGCGCGAGCCTGGGCGGGGTCGCCCGGCGCACCCGCGAATCGATGCTGCTGTGCGAAGCGGCCGGCTACGACACGATCATCGTCGAAACGGTCGGGGTGGGCCAGACCGAGATCGCGCTGCGCTCGATGGTGGATTTTTTTCTCCTGCTCCTTCTGCCGGGCGCCGGCGACGAGTTGCAAGGCATCAAGAAGGGCATCGTCGAGATGGCCGACCTCGTGGCCATCAACAAGGCCGACGGCGACAACCGGACGCGGGCCGAACTGGCCCGCCAGGACCAGCGCGCCGCCCTGCACTATCTTATGCCGAACACGCCCGGTTGGCAGACCGAGGTCGTGCTGTGCGCGGGGCTGACCGGCGAGGGCGTGCCGGAACTCTGGCAGAACGTGACCCGATTTTTCTCCGACCAGGGGCCGCGAGGCGCGATCGCCCACCGCCGCCAGGAGCAGGCGCTCGCCTGGCTGGACGCGCTCGTCCAGGAGGAACTCCAACGCCGCTTCTACGACGATCCGCGCGTCGCCGCCCAGTTGCCGGAACTGCGGCAGCGTTTGCTGCGCGGCGAAATCACCGCCGTCCGAGCCGCCGCGGCGCTCCTCGAAAACCGGCCGAGCCCGTCCATTTTATGATCCAAAAAATCGATCACCTGGGAATTGCTGTCAAATCGCTCGACGAAGCCGTGCCGTATTACGAGAAGGCGCTCGGGCTCACCTGCGAGCACCGCGAGGAGGTCGCCTCGCAGAAGGTGCGCACCGCGTTCTTCCATTGCGGTGAAGTGCACATCGAACTCTTGGAGCCGACCGATCCGGAGAGCCCGATCGCCAAATTTTTGGAAAAGAATCCGGCCGGGGGGATCCATCATATCGCCTTCGGCACCGACGACGTCGCCGGGCAACTCAAGCAGGCGGCCGGCGCCGGCGTAAAGCTGATCCACGAAAAACCCTTCGACGGAGCGGGCGGAAAACTGGTCGCCTTCCTCCATCCGAAGTCCACCTATGGCGTGCTCACGGAATTTTGCATGCCCAAGCCCGCCGCCCCGACGCACGCCTGAATTTTACCCTCAACCCCTTCCTTTATGGCCATCAGCAAAGAACTCCTGGACGAACTCGCCTCCAAACGCGCCGCCGCCCGCGCAGGCGGCGGTGAAGACAAGCTCAAGGCCCGGCGGGACAAGGGGCTTATGACCGCGCGCGACCGGCTGGACGAACTGTACCAGGCGGGCACCTTCCAGGAGTGGGGCATGCACGCCGACCACGACTGCCATAACTTCGGCATGGAGAAAAAGTCGCTGCCGACCGACGGCGTGGTGACCGGCACGGGCCTGGTCGACGGCCGCCCGGTGGCCGCCTTCAGCCAGGACTTCACGGTCGGAGGCGGCGCCCTCGGCCGGATCCACTCGAAGAAAATCTGCGACCTGATGGACTACGCGCTGCGGGCCGGCTGCCCCATGGTGGGCTTCAACGACTCGGGCGGGGCCCGGATCCAGGAGGGCGACGACTCGCTCTCGGGCTACGGCCAGGTGTTCTTCCGCAACGTGCTCTTGTCCGGCGTGGTGCCGCAAATCGCGATCATCGCCGGGCCGTGCGCCGGCGGGGCGGCCTATTCGCCCGCACTCATGGACTTCATCATCATGGTGCGCAAGACCGCCAACCTCTTCATCTGCGGACCCGAGGTCAT
>CAZWMF010000714.1:0-2134 GCA_964634535.1 uncultured Opitutaceae bacterium
ACGCGGAGGTGTTGGCGGTGGACGCGGACAATCGATTTCTATGGGTCGTCACGATTTCGCCCGGCAAGGCCTACGAACTGCGGCGTTTCGACATGATAACCGGCCAATTTGCCGGACCTATTCTGACCGACCCAACTTACGATATCGGCGCCGGCGACCTGATCTTCTCCGAGCGCCGCCACGCGCTGGCGGGCGTCAGCTATCTCAGGCACAAGGCGTTCACCGGTTGGATCGGCGGTCCCTGCGCCGTGGCCCAAGCCTCCATCAATCGGGAATTTCCCAAGACCGTCAATTTCCTGGTCGCGCACGACCGCGCCGAGAACCGGTTCCTTTTCGCCTGCTGCGATGAACAACATCCACCGACCTATGACCTGGTCGATCTCCAGGCCGGCAAGCTGGTTGAGGTGGCCTCGGCGGCGCCGTGGTTAGCCATGCGACCGATGCGCCCCATACGGTCGGTGATCTTTCAGACGCGCGACGGCGTGAAGCTCGAGGGCTACCAGACGCTGCCGGAAGGCGCCAGCGCCCAGCACCCGGTGCCGCTCGTCATTCTGCTTCACGGAGGCCCCCAGTTTCGCGATGTCCCCACGTTCAATCCCGAAGTGCAATTCTTGGTGAGCCGGGGGTATGCGGTCTTTCAGCCCAACTATCGCGGTTCGAGCGGGTACAGCCCGGAGATTAGCCACGAATATCAATACGACTTCAAGCGCATGCACAACGACGTGACCGATGCCACCCGGTTCATGCTCGCGACGGGCGCAATCGACCCAAAGCGCGTGGCGATCATGGGCGGAAGCTTCGGGGGATACCTGGCCGTATCCGGCGTGGCTTTCGAGAGCAATCTCTACCGCTGTGCCATCACCAATTGCGGCGTCTTTGACTGGGCCCGCCACGTCGAGTCGAAACGCGACGTCGGCCGACCCGGCGAATACGAAATGCTGATGGACCAGGTCGGCCGACCCGACCGAGATCGCGGGCACTTTCAGGATATTTCCCCGCTGGACCATGCGGACCAAATTCGCGTGCCCGTATTGATCGCCCATGGCACCGACGACACCATCGCCGATGTGAGCCAATCCAAACGGTTGGCCCGGGAGCTCAAGCGCCACGGCGTTCCCTACGAAACGTTCTTCCGATCCACCGAAACCCACGGTTTCAGCAGTTATCAGGACCGGGTGGATTTTTACCACCGCGTGGAGGTCTTTCTCGCCGCGAATCTCGGTGGCGCGACGCTCACACCGGCCCGGTAACCCGAGTCAACCCGCACGCGATTCAACTCGACGAGGGGCCACCACCAAATTGCCGGCTTGGCGCTTCGCGCCGGCTAAGCGCGATTAGCTCGTGACCGGGTAAGGGGCCTCCGTGGCCACCGTCCACTGGTTGTCGATCCGCCGGGAGAAATCGAGGGGATCGCCCACCCCGACCGACCCGCGCGGCACCTGGTAGGCCCACACCTGGAAGAACGTGAGCGAGGCCCCCCCGTAAATCGTTGAAAAGGCCCCATCCACGGCGTCCTGGCCGCAGGAAATCTTGATCCGGCCGATCCGCGGCACGTGAAACCGGGCGTCCGTCGTGAACCAGTGCCCGCCCACGAAAACCTCGCCGTAGGCGTGGAAGTCCATGTGGTTGTCCGGGTCGGGAAATCCGATATCCGGCAAGTGGCCGGTCACGTAGCGGGCCGGCAGGTTGAACGTCCGATTTAGGGCGATCGCCAAGTGCGCAAAATCGCGGCAGACCCCATAGCCGCGCTGCAAGACATCCCAGGCCGAAAGATCCGGCCGGCCCGACATATACCGGTACTCGATGTTGTCGTGCAGCCAGCGGCTGATCGCCTGGACGCGCGGCAGGCCGTGCTCGACCTGGCCAAAATGCTCCCAGGCAAAATTGGCCAGTTTGTCGGAATCACAGTAGCGGCTCGGCAGCGTGTAGCGCAGCACCTCCGGCGGCAGATCCTCCGGGGCGGTCGGCGTCACCGCCGGCAGGAAAAAATTGTCGGGGCGCGAAGATAAGGCGACGATGGCATCATGGCGGATGCAATTGGTCCCCGGGGCCAAGACCACCCGGTGCACGCGATTGCCGTGGGTATCGGTGAACTCGGAAGAGCGCAGCCCATTGCCCAAGGTCAGCGCCTGGA
>CAZWMF010000715.1:0-2133 GCA_964634535.1 uncultured Opitutaceae bacterium
TGACCGGTGTCGTCGCGTTGACCGGCTTGGCGGTGGCCGGTCACCTGCGGGGGTTGCCGCGCGTGAACCCCGCCACGGTGCCGGAAACCGAGCCGGCCGAGCCGGCCGGCTAAGCCAATCCGCCCGTCAAGCCTGGCGGGCCATGCGGCGCGCGGTGCCCACCGCACCGGAGATCAGGAGAGTGCAGGCGACGAAAAGACCGGCGGCGGTCGACCCGGTATCGGGCAGCCCGACCACTTCGACATAATTGATTTCAACCTGGGATCCATCGCTGATGGCGCTGCCCGCCGCCGCGCCTTCCCGATTGCTGAATCCGATTTGGCCACCGTAGGCGTCCGTGGTGTCGGCGGCCAAGAGCGGTGTGGAAAAATCATTGATGAACAGGCTCACGCTCGTGCTGGTCTCGATGAGCCGGATCTCATAGTCCTGATCGGTGGTCATCGCGAAGGTGCCCACCGCGAGCTCGGTCTGACTGGTCGGGTAATTCTCGTCGTAAAGGGCGACATTGTCCGCCGTGCCCTCCGGGTCGCTCGGGTCGCTCATCATGCGGAAGCTCGCGACAATACCGTTGTCGAAATTCCCCGCCGAATTTGTCGTCGAACCATCGGTTCTAGTCACGATTTTGAACGAGTCGTACGGGCTGCCGGTGAACCGGAAGCTGAGGTCGATGTCGATCGCGGTCGGAAACGCATTCCGACTGAGAGTCCGTCCCCCGTCGGTCAAAACCAGGTTCCCGCCACCGACCGCGACCGAGGAGCCCGCCACCGGAGTGCTCGCCTGCCAGGCGGAGGTGTTGAGCGCCGTGCCGTTGAAATCGTCGAACAGCAGAATCGAGTCGGCGCGTACCCACGGAGCCAGACCCACGGTGGCGATCAGTGCATACAGAAGCGGTGAAGGTTTCATGCGGCTTCGTTCTGGGTTCAAAGGGAGGCAAATCGCAGCGATTCGGCAAACCACGCAGCCGTCGGTCGTGCGACGTTGGTTGACAGATTTGCCTTCATCGCTTCGGAACCAATATCGCGAGCATGTCCTGAGCCAAGAAAATCCTCATTCTCGCAATGCATTGCCTCATTGCATTCTACGAAACTGCGCCGGAATGCCGGCCAACGGACACCGCCCAGGATCGTAAGTGTTTCCGACAGTTGGCTGCAAGGACGGGTCACCGCAGATGATGCTCGCTTCAGGTGCCGCGCTGGTCGGCGGGTCCGGGCAGTGGGGACAGGTTGCGAGCGGAGTTTATCAACCCGACATGGGAGAAGGCTTGGGGATAGTTGCCCACGAGCCGTTGATGCTTTGGCTCGTATTCTTCGGCGAGCAGGCCCAACCCATTGGCGGTTTCCAGGAGGCGGGCGAATAGGTGGCGCGCCTCGTCCTTTCGGCCCATGAGGTACAGGCAGTCCACGAGCCAGAACGAACAGGGCAGGAACGCGCCTTCACCGGGCGGCAGGCCGTCGATTTCGCCGGAGTTCTCCGGATGGTACCGGTAAACGAATCCGTCGCGGACCAGATCGCTTTGGATGGCCTCGATGGTCGCGACCACGCGCGCGTCGGTGGCCGGGAGGAATCCCACCAGGGGCATCATCAGAAGACTGGCGTCGAGTCGATGCGACCCGTAGTGCTGGGTGAAGGCTTGGCGGGTGGGATTGAAGCCTTGGCGGCAAACATCGGCGTGCATCAGATCGCGCAGCTTACGCCAACCCGCGACATCGCCGGGCAGGCCGAACGACTCGACCGCCTTCACCGCCCGGTCGATGGCCACCCAGGCCATCATCTTGGAATGGGTGAAATGCCGCCGGGGGCCCCGAATTTCCCAGATGCCGTCGTCGGGTCGCATCCAATTCTTTTCGACGAAATCGATCAAATGCCGCTGCAGGGCCCAGGACTCCGCGCCGGTCGGGATGCCGACGAGACGCGCCACATGCATGGCGTCCATGATCTCGCCGTAGATATCGAGCTGGAACTGCCCGGCGGCGACGTTGCCGATATGGACCGGCCGCGAGTTTTCGTATCCGGGAAGGTGGGCCAGCGCGATTTCCGGAAGCCGGCGCTCCCCGGCCGGTCCGTAGAGAATCTGCAATTGCGCGGGATCGCCGGCCGCCGCCCGCAAGAGCCATTGGCTCCAGGCGATCGCCT
>CAZWMF010000716.1:0-2129 GCA_964634535.1 uncultured Opitutaceae bacterium
CGGGCGTCGAGCATGTTGGAACCGACGAAGCCGTCAGGAACGTTAGAAATTGGCCTGACGTGCAGACGGCGGAGGGCGTCGTGAGGAATCCGCCGATCCCGTTCGCCGCGAAACCAAGCGCCGTGGCGACGCCAGAACCAAGACCGGATACGCCAGTCGAAATGGGCAACCCAGTGGCATTGGGAAGCGTCAGCGTCGGGGATGTCGCGAGAACGACCGCCCCGCTTCCCGTGGCGCCATTCGACAAATTAGAGGCCGAGATTTGCGAACCGCCGATTTGATATGTCCCGCTCGCGAGGTTAAAGCCTCCCGATGCGCCAAGTGTCGCTAGAGTGGTGGGGGGAATGCCGCCCGATGTGAGCGTTCCGCTGCCGAAGACAATGGAATCGGCGGTGCCGGTGGCCAGATATCCCGTGCCGGAGGAATAAAGGATCTTCATCCCGTCCGTCGTGTCATTGGCCGGACCTACCCCGGTCGCAATCACTTGGCCGGTCGTGTTGAGCGATGTCCCGGTGGCCGCGCCGATGTTTGGCGTGGTGAAGGTTTGCACGGCGCTCCAGGATTGCGCGAGATTCAGTTCCGCCAGTGTGCCGTTATTGGCTGGGAGCGTGGCCGTGTAATTCGTCGCGGTTGAATTGGCGGACGAGAACGCCGTGGTTCCAGTCGAAGACCCAAGGACCGCGAGGTCGCTCGCCGTAAATGTTTGGGTGTTCGTCCAAGTGTTCGCATGCCCGAGGTTGATCGACGCGACGACGGCGCCCGTGGTCGGGCTGATCGTCAATGTGCCATCGGAATTGGAGACGGAGGACACTGATCCTCCTGATCCGCAGGCAAACCCGGCGTCGGTGATGCCGGTGGATGATGTCCATTTCAAACAATCGCCGTTTGTTATCGATCCGTTGATGAGGCCCATGCCGCCAGAAGCGTTTGTGGCAAGCCCCAATGCCGTGAGCACGCCAGTCCCGGTGGTCGCGCCGGAAACGGTGGTTCCCGTGGATGCATAATATGTCAACTGGCCGCTGTTTCCTGACGAAACCGTTCCGCCGCCACCGCCAGTGGTGCATGAGCCGCCGGCATCCGTCACGCCGTTCGAACCCCACTGCAAGCAATGGCCGACCGTGGGGACAACTGAATTCAGAACGGGAAACCCGCTGCCGTTATTAACCGCGATGCCCAACGCAGTCGCGACGCCTGTTCCGAGGCCGCTTACACCCGTTGAAATCGGCAAGCCCGTGGCGTTCGTCAGGGTGACGGATGTTGGCGTGCCAAGGATCGGCGTCACGAACGTCGGGCTTGTGGTGGCAGAGATGGCGCCAGATCCATTAAGACCGCTGGCGAGCGCCGTTGCGATCCCTGATCCGAGCCCGCTCACCCCAGTCGAGATTGGGAGCCCTGTCGCGTTGGTGAGCGTGGCGCTGCTCGGCGTTCCGAGTGCGCCGCCGTAGACGACGAAAGCCCCCGCCGAACCGACATTATTGGCGAGCGCGCCAAGCACGCCCGTTCCCGTCGTCGACGTGCTGGGCGCTGCTCCGGCGCCCCCGCCAATCATGATGGAATTCGCGGCGAGGAGCCCACTTGATGAAAGCGCGGTGGTCGAGGAAAAATATGGAATTCCACCACTGGTGGTGGTTCCCGAAACAGTTATCGGGAAGGCGAATGACCCACCGCCGCCACTTCCGCAGGCCGTTCCGGTTCCCGACAGCACGCCGCTTGTGAATGTCGCGCAACCGGTGCCAGCGCCGGTCACGGCGAGATCCCCCGCCCCGAATGTCTGCAGGGAGGCCCAAGTGTTCGCATGGCTCAAATTTAGCGATGCCACAACCGATCCGGTCGTCGGGCCAATCGCCAGCGTGCCATCAACATTGGAGACTGAACTTACAGCTCCGGCGCCCGAAGTCGGCCAAGTCGCGATCCCCCCGGTAGTGTTCGGTTGAATCATCAGAGCAGATAGGGCGGATTGGTTGATGCTTGTGGTGTTTAGATAACAATCGTTTTGGACCTGCATCAGACCGTTAACGGTCGTGGCCTCAATTCCGCCCGTTATTCCCGGAATTATTTCTAGGTTAATGAGATTTTGAATCTGCGAGAAGCTCTCGGTGCATGCTGCCGATGCAATGCCGCCGCTTCCA
>CAZWMF010000717.1:0-2111 GCA_964634535.1 uncultured Opitutaceae bacterium
TACACCAACCGCGGCCTGCAGTTCCTGGACCTGATCCAGGAGGGCAACATCGGCCTGATGAAGGCGGTGGATAAGTTCGAGTATCGCCGCGGCTACAAGTTCTCGACCTACGCCACCTGGTGGATCCGCCAGGCGATCACCCGGTCCATCGCCGACCAGGCCCGCACCATCCGCATCCCGGTCCACATGATCGAGACGCTCAACAAGGTGATGCAGGTTCAAAAGCAATTGCTCCAGGAATACGGCCACGAGCCGACCCCGGAGGAAGTGGCCGACGAGATGAACCTCCCGGTCGAGCGGGTCCAGCAGATCATGAAGATGGCCCAGCAGCCGATCTCGCTGCAGTCCCCGGTCGGCGACGGCGACGACACGAATTTCGGCGACTTCATCGAGGACAAGTCCGCGGAAAATCCGTACGACATGACGGCGTATTCGCTGTTGCGGGAGAAGATCATCGATGTCCTCGACACCCTGACCGACCGGGAGCGGCGCGTGCTGTCCCTGCGTTTCGGGCTGCTCGACGGCTACAGCCGCACGCTCGAGGAGGTCGGCAAGCAGTTCAAGGTGACCCGCGAACGCATCCGCCAGATCGAAGCCAAGGCCTTGCGCAAAATGCGCCACCCCACCCGTATCCGGCAATTGCACGGCTTCTTTGACGCCGAGCAGATCGACAATGCCCAAAACCTCATGAAGGTCGCCGCGACCGCCCGGACCCATCCGGCCGGCCACGGGCATGGTTTGCACGGGCTGGCCGCCGCCTACGCCATCCACGCCGGCCACGAGGCGCCGAACCCGAATTGACCGATTCGGCCTTGCTACCACCTGGCAACAGAATAGACTGAGCGCATGTCAACCCCGGCCGCTAACCTTCCTCTGGCGCTCTTCAATTTTGGCGGCAGCGAATTGGTGCTGATCCTGCTCGTCCTCCTGCTTTTGTTCGGGGGGACCAAGCTGCCCGCCCTCGCCCGGGGATTGGGCCAGTCGATCCGCGAGTTCAAGAAGGCGGTGCGCGAAGACGACACCGAGGCCAAGCCGGCGGCGCCGGCCGAGGCCGCCAAGAAGGAAGCGGCGACCCCGCCGCACGGTTCGAACTGAAGTCGGTAGCCGGGCACTGCATTGGCCGGACTCGCCCCATCGGCGAAGGCGCCTGAGGCTCATTTTATCGCCTCGCCCACCGCGCTGGTCCGACGCGGCGTCTCTTCAATCCGTCGACGTATCGCCGTCTCCGGCTGCGCTGCGGCGGCTCTTCAGTTGACAGCCGCGCCGGGCGGCGATTTTGTGCCGAAGGGCCGGAACGCCCGGCTCGGTCCGCGCTAATTCATCATGGCCAATCTTCTCGGTTACTTTTCGAACGATATCGGAATCGACCTGGGTACCGCCAACACGCTCGTTTACGTCAAAGACAAGGGCATCGTCCTGCGCGAACCGTCGGTGGTGGCCCTCGATACCGTGACCCGCAAGGTGCGGGCGGTGGGCGAGGAGGCCAAGCGGATGCTCGGGCGCACGCCGGGCAACATCACCGCCATCCGCCCGATGAAGGACGGCGTGATCGCCGACTTCGACGTGACCGAGGCCATGCTCCGCTACTTCATCCAGAAGGCCAGCCAGAGCTTTCGGGCCCCGCCCCGCGTCGTGATCGCCATCCCCTCGGGCATCACCGCGGTCGAGAAGCGCGCGGTCATGGACTCGGCCACCCACGCCGGCGCCCGCAAGGTCTACACCCTGCCCGAGCCGATGGCCGCGGCGATCGGCGTCGGCCTGCCCATCGACGAACCGGCCGCGAACATGATCGTGGACATCGGCGGCGGCACGACCGAGATCGCGATCATTTCGCTGCACGGCATCGTCTTTTCCAAGTCGATCCGCGTGGCCGGCGACGAGCTCGACACGGCCATCATCAATTACATGAAGCGGGCGTACAACCTGCTGATCGGCGAACGCACCGCCGAGGAGATCAAGATCACCGTGGGCTCGGCCTACCCGCTTGACGAAGAACTGACAATGGAGGTCAAGGGCCGCGACTCGGTGGCCGGCCTGCCCAAGACGATCCACATCACCTCCCAGGAGATCCGCGAGGCGCTGGCCGACACGATCGCGGCGATTGTCGATGC
>CAZWMF010000718.1:0-2106 GCA_964634535.1 uncultured Opitutaceae bacterium
GCTCGCGGCGGATCTCGAACAGGTTGTCCTCCGCGTGATCGACGAGCACGAGCTGCGTCTGGACCGGTTTGATGATGTCGCTCTTGGCCAGGAAGCCGAGGAGCGCCCCGTCGTCGTCGACGACAACGTAGCCCTGGCCGGGCAGGGCCGCGAGCTTGCGCCGGATCTCCGCGATGCGCGCATCCGGGTGGACGGTGGCCACGTCGCGGTCGATGACCCGCTCGATCGTCGAGGCGGTTCGG
The DNA here is from genome assembly GCA_964634535.1 of uncultured Opitutaceae bacterium. Taxonomy (GTDB): domain Bacteria; phylum Verrucomicrobiota; class Verrucomicrobiia; order Opitutales; family Opitutaceae; genus Palsa-1447. The sequence goes on from CAZWMF010000718.1 coordinate 243, forward strand.
ACGATGAGGGCGGTCGTCGCCGAGTCCCAGGGGCTCGCAATCACGCTGACGCCCTTTTCCCGGGCCTGCGCAACCAGGCTATGCTCCACCGGGAGGTTGCCGGTGATGACGACGCCGCGCACGCCGTGCTCGACCGCGCGCTGCTGGATGTCCCGGCGGTCGCCCACGATGATGATCGACTGGGCGGCTGGAATCTGTTCGCGATCGGACAATTTCCAGAACGACGCCGCGTCCATCGTGCCGAGGCGGATGAAGAGCCGCTCATTGCGTTCGCCGTCCACCAGATGGTGGGTTTTGCCCTTGAGGGCGCGGACGATGTTGGCGAGACAGGCATCCACCTGCCGCATCAGGCGCGGCTCGTTGATCCGGGGAATGAACACGCCGCCCAAATGGGCGAGCGACACCGTCCCGACGATCTGGCCCGCCGCATTGGCGACCGGCAGGAGGGCCAGGTCGTGGCGGTCGATCAATTCGAGCGCGTCGGCGCAGGTCGCATTTTCCGGCACGGCGATCACCGCGGCCGACATCAGGTCCTGCACCCGGGGAAACACGTCGCTCAAATAGATCGGCAGCGGTTGGTGGAAGCGCGTTAGGATGCTGTCTATTCGGGCGTTGGAATTGCCGCAGCGGGCCGGAACGAAGCCCGGTTCCCCCTTGGCTTCCTTGTAGGCCGCATAGGCGATGGCGGAGCAGATGGCGTCGGCGTCCGGGTTGCGGTGTCCGATGATGTAAGTCGGCGTCATGTGGGATGGTTCGAAGCAATGATGAATATCGACAAATTGGACAAGCCGCGTCCAAATCTAATGTGATGAAGGTGTACCTGGATGGGAAATTTGTCGACGAGGCCGAGGCCAAGGTGTCGGTCTTCGATCACGGTCTATTGTATGGCGACGGCGTTTTCGAGGGCATCCGGTTGTACGACGGCAACGTGTTCCGACTCGAGGAGCACCTCGAACGGCTGGAATATTCGGCCAAGGCCATTCTCCTCCCTCTTCCGCTCGACCGGGGCCAACTGCGGGAGGCCACCTGCGAGACGTGCCGGATCAATGGACTGCGCGATGCCTATATTCGGCTCGTCGTCACCCGGGGACCCGGGGATCTGGGGTTGGCTCCCTGGCTTTGCCCGAAGCCTTGTCTGTTCATCATCGCCAGCCGGATCACGCTCTACGCTCAGGAACATTACGACAAGGGCTTGGCGATCGTTACTGTGCCGACCCGCCGAATCGGCCCGGCCGCTTTGCCGCCGACCGTCAAGTCGCTCAACTACCTGAACAACATCCTGGCCAAGATCGAAGCCCGGCAATTCGGCGCCCTCGAGGCGATCATGCTCAACGATCAGGGTTATATCGCAGAATGTACTGCGGATAACGTGTTTATCGTGCACAAGGGGCGGGTGATCACGCCGCCGGCCACGCAGGGGGCGTTGCGCGGCATCACGCGGGGGGCGATTTTGGACATCGCCCGCGAACTCGGATTGCCCGTCGAGGAAACCGAACTTACCCGATATGACGCCTGGTGCGCCGACGAGTGCTTTCTAACCGGCACCGGAGCCGAGGTCATTCCGGTGGTGAAACTGGACGGCCGCGAAATCGGAACCGGCAAGCCCGGTTTGATCACCCGCCGCATTCTCGAGGGCTTCCATCAGCGCGTTCGCATCGAAGGCACGCGCCTCTGAGCACCGCCCGGAGGACTCAAGTTTATCCCGGCGGGACCGATTCAGCTTATCGGGTCCCTGGCCATGGGGACGCCCTGGCGCTGTGCCGCGCCACGTTCGTGACCGGATGTCGCACTATTACGCCCTCACAGAAACTTGCCAGAGGGAGAAGGCGTGGCACATTAGGTGCATTAGCAACGCGGCTCATCG
>CAZWMF010000719.1:0-2104 GCA_964634535.1 uncultured Opitutaceae bacterium
CGCTGGCGGTCGAGGAAATCTACAAGGACGGCGGCATGGGCAACGAAGGGTCCAACTGGCTCGCGTACTTCCAGTACAACTTCGACGCCAAGACCTACGCCTGGTTCAGCGTGAGCGGGGAAAGCGTCACGCAGGGCATCAACTACATCAAGTACAGCGTGAGCCCGACCTACAACATCTCCGCGAATTTGGCGGTCCGGGGCCAGATCTCGTACACCGAATACGGCAGCTTGACCTCGACGTACAACTACGGTTGGACGGCGAGCAACGCGACCTTCTTCGGGGTGCAGATGATCGTAAAGTTCTAACCGCCTCCCGCGGTTTTTCGAGGGCCGTGCCGGTGATGCCGGCACGGCCGCTTCCGTGCAATTCCCACACTCTTGCGTCTGATTCCCCTTCTTCCCATGCGAAACATACTCCGCAATCTCATGTCAGCCGCCGCCCTCGCGGGTGCGCTCCTTCTCTCCGTCCAGTCCGCCCGGGCGGACGACCAAAAAGTGGTCAAGGTCGGGATCCTCCATTCCCTCTCCGGCACCATGGCCATCAGCGAAACGTCGCTGCGCGACGTGTTGCTCTATGCGTTTGACCAGATCAACGCCTCCGGCGGCGTGATGGGCTACAAGATCCAGCCGGTCATCGTCGATGGGGCGTCCAATTGGCCGAATTTTGCCGAAAAGGCCAAGGAGCTGCTCGAGCAGGACAAGGTGGCCGTCATCTTCGGCTGCTGGACCTCGGTCAGCCGCAAGTCCGTCCTGCCGGTGGTCGAGAAAGACGACGGCATGCTCTTTTACCCGGTGCAGTACGAGGGCGAGGAACAGTCGAAAAACATTTTCTACACCGCGGAGGCCGTCAATCAGCAGGCCACGCCGGCGGTGGACTACCTCCTGGCCCAGGGCAAGAAGAAGTTCTTCCTGGTCGGCACCGACTACGTCTATCCGCGGACCACGAATCTCGTGCTCCTCAAGTACCTGCTGCTCCACGGCGTGCCGATCGAGAATATCGGCGGCGGCCTCGACAAGGACAGCTCGGGCAAGGTCATCTCCGCCGGCACCTACACGCCCTTTGGCTGGAGCGACTACCAGCAGATCGTTTCCGAAATCAAGCAGTTCGCCGCGAGCGGCGACGCCTGCGTCCTCAACACGATCAACGGCGACTCGAATGTGGCCTTCTTCAAGGAGATCGTGGCGGCGGGCCTGAGCCCGTCGGATTGCCCGGTCGTCTCGTTCAGTCTGGCCGAGGACGAACTGCGCAGCATTCCGACCACCAACCTGGTGGGCGAACTCGGCTGCTGGACCTACTTCCAATCGATCAAGACGCCGGAAAACCAAGCCTTTCTCAAGAGCTGGAATGATTGGCTCGGATCGGAAAGCTATCCGGGCGTGGTCAAGGAGAAGCGCGCGGTGGACAGCCCGATGGTGCTCTCCTACGACGGGGCTTTTCTCTGGAAGGCCGCGGTCGAGAAGGCGGGTACCTTCGACGTGGATGCGGTGCGCAAAGTGCTGGAATCGGGCGCCGTGTCGTTTGCCGGTCCGGGTGGGCTGATCACGATGCAGGCCAACCACCATGCCACCAAGAATGTCTACATCGGCGAAACCAAGGCCAACGGGCAGTTCAAGATCGTCCAGACCTTCGATCAGGTCAAAGGCGAACCCTGGCTCCTCAAGGGACTTGACGCACAACTGGCTGCCCTCGGCAAATAAGCGCGGGCCGGCCGTCAGGTTTTGAAAAGGGGGCGGGGGTTTCTCACCCGCCCTCTTTTACTTTATGAAGCTCCCTTTCTTCACCGCGGCTCTGCTCCTGGTGGTCGCAGGCGTCTCCGCCGTTCGGGGCGCGCCTCGGCCCGAGGGTGACGCCGAAGTGCGCGCAACGCTCGCCCGCGCGGTTTTGAGCCAGGGCTCCGAGCAGCGAAAACTGCTTGGCCGGCTTTCGGAGTCGGACTCGAAGATCGCGCGCGATGCGTTGATGGCATGGACTCGCGATCAGATCTATCTGATACATCCGGCTGATGGCTCCTCGGTGCCGGTCATGCTTGAGGAACAGCAAGACGCCGCCGGCAAGGCCCGCGCCATCCGCATCGCCGACGGCCAAATCGTCAAGGATGCCG
>CAZWMF010000720.1:0-2099 GCA_964634535.1 uncultured Opitutaceae bacterium
CCTGAAGAATGCCTACTACTACCTCACCACCGACGAGCGCATGGGCGACCTCCTGCACGAGGTGGTCAACGCCGACTTTGCGGCGGCCGCGGTCGATCCCCTGCGCGATGTCCGGGCGGCGAGCGCCTATCCCATGCACTCGGGCTTCGGCTTTGAGAGCACCTGGCCCGCCTTCGCGATCAACTGGATGACCGAATATGAGCGGACGCGCGACCCGCGCTGGCGGGACAAGATCCTGATCGGGATGAAGACGATGATGGAGATCGCCCCGCCCGGCCAGCCGCTGTCCATCGAGGGCGGCTACGATCCGGCGACCGGGCGCTTCTACGACGAGGGCGGCGGCACCGGCACGCTGGTGGCGCTCTTTGGCGGCCCGGAGATTTGCTTCCAGCTCATGCAGGAGATCGACTATCCGGAGTTCTGGACGGCCTGGACCGAAATGGCGTCCCGCGGCAGCGGCCGGCTCCTGGCCTATGCCGCCCAAGTGCGGAACGATCCGGCGATGGGCCGGCGCGTATGGGGAGGAGGCGGAACCGAGCGCGGCGGCGGTGGCGGCATGCGGGCCGCCTTCAGCACCCAATTGCACGCGGTCTCGGGCCCCGATGTTCCGGCCGCCCTGCAGGAGGCGCCGGGCCGGCCCGAGGCCGCCGGCGACGGCCAGCGCATGCTCAACATCATCGAGTGCCTCGATTTGGCCGGGCAATACCTGCCGGCCGGGTCACTGCCGGTGCAGCCGCCGGGTTGATTCCACGCAAGATACTTCCGGTAAAGCAGTTATGCATTACCGGAATGCGCATAAATCCGTAAATTTCGGGTCGGATGGTCCGATGAACAACGGTCGGGGGAATTATTGTGCCCAGATCCATCTCCATCCTGCAAACCGAAGGCCAACGATGAAATTGGAACAAAAGATTTTTGATTCAGCTTCAGCGTGGCAGACGCGCTTCTCCAGCCTCGGCGGCGCCGCCCCGAAGCTGGTCTTTGCGTTTGGCGGTCGCCGCCAGCTCGAAACCCCAGCGATGTTCGCCAAATTGAGCCGCCTTTATCCGGGGGCGCACCTGGTCATCGCCTCGACTTCGGGCGAGATCAGCGGGACCGAGATTTCCGAGGACTGCATTGTGGCTACCGCCGTGGCCTTCGAAAAAACACAGATTCGAACGGCGGCCTCCGACGTGCAGTCCGCCGCTGAAAGCTACGCGGTCGGCCGCTCGCTGGCCGAGCGGCTGACCGGACCCGATCTGGTTCATGTCTTCGCGGTCTCCGACGGCCAGCGGGTGAACGGCACCGAGCTGGCGCGGGGCTTCAACGATAACCTGCCGACCGGAGTCAGCCTGACCGGCGGCCTGGCCGGGGACGGCGTGCGTTTCGAACGAACGGTGGTCGGCCTGGACGAGCTGCCGCGCGTCGGCCGGGTCGTCGCGGTCGGATTTTACGGCAAAGATCTGCGGATCGGATTTGGATCCGCGGGCGGCTGGGCCCCCTTTGGGCCGGAGCGCGTTGTGACCCAGTCCCAAGGCAACACCCTGGAGGAACTCGACGGCCAGTCGGCCTTGCGCCTCTATCGGGACTATCTGGGCGATTGCGCGGCCGAGCTCCCCGGCTCGGCCCTGCGCTTCCCGCTCTGCATCACGCCGGCCGAAGGCGGCCCCCAAGTCGTGCGCACGATTCTTTCCATCGACGACGCGGCTGGGACGATGGTGTTTGCCGGCGACATTCCGCTCGGCGCCCGGGTGCGCTTCATGCGGGCGTCCTATGAGGACCTGATCGACGGCGCGGCCCGCGCGGCGGAGGACTCCCGCCTTGCGCCCGGCTCCGACCTGGCGATCTGCATCAGCTGCGTCGGCCGGCGGATCGTGCTCGGCCAGCGCACGGAGGAGGAAACGGAGATCGTGCGCGAGACCCTCGGCGGCACGCCGATGCTGGCCGGCTTCTACTCCTACGGTGAACTTGCGCCTTCGGGCGGCGGTTCGGCCTGCCAGCTCCACAACCAGACGATGACCATCACAACCCTGCGGGAGGAATGATGTTTCGTCACCGGCTGCTGCTGCGCCAGATTCGCAAGCACCTCGGGCCCAATCCCAGCATCCCGCCGGAGTCGC
>CAZWMF010000721.1:0-2094 GCA_964634535.1 uncultured Opitutaceae bacterium
CTTGGGCTCACTCGCGGCCCAAGGTTATGGTGCCGGCTGCCGATTCCACGGTTGGTCCGGCAGGAAGCCCCCATGTACGATGACGGTGTTGAGCTCGCGCTCTTCGAAGGTGAGCCCCATCGCTTCCAGGTAGGTCCAATCCGCCGGTCGCAGCTTGGCCAAGGTATCCTGGTCCTGTTCCTTGAGGAACTTTCGGTCGCCGGTCTTCCGGTACTTGAGCAGGCGCAACTCATGATTGCCCAGCAGAGCGACCGCACGGATTTGCTTCGCCAGGTCGATAACGCGGCAGCTATCCGGACCGCGGTTGACCAGGTCGCCGGCCAGCACCACCCGGTCGGTTGGCGCCAAGTCCAGCTTCTCGATCAGTTCGGCGAATTCCGCGTGGCAGCCATGAATGTCTCCGATGGCGATGAGGCGTCCGTTCATTCGTGGGCTTCTGCGCAATTGTGCTAGCGTTGCCGGCGTGTCCAAGTAAACAAGATTCCCAATGGAATTGAATCTGGAGCCGCTGGCGCTGGCCTGCAGCGCCACCGGAACGCCCTTTGCCGAGGGCGACCGGGTGGTGAGCCACCTCGTGCGCGGGCCCGACCAGGAAATCGTGCGCCGCGACGTCCGCGCGGACCGCGTGGGCGAATTCATGGCGCCGGGCTCGGTGGTGTGCCGGTGGGTCCAGGTGTTCAAGCCCCGGGACCGCAATGAGCCGGCCGACCGCCGGCTGAAGCTCACGGCGGAGAACCTCTTTCTGACGCTCGTCGATCCTTTGACCGAGCCCACGCCGGAAAACCAGCGCCTCGTCCAATTCCTCTCCCTCATGCTCGAGCGCAAGAAGGTCTTGCGCCCGAAGGGGCGCACGCGCGACGGACGGACGATCTACGAGCACGCGCGCTCGAAGCAGCGCTTCGAAATCGCCACCGACGAACTGACGCCGGAGGCCTTTGTGGCCATTCAGCAGCAATTGGGTGTCCTGGTGGGCGAACCCAAGCCCAAGCCGATCGCTCCCGCCGAACCCGCGGCGGCTCCGACCGAAGGGGCGTCCGCTCCGGATTAGCGGCGCACGGGCACGCCGGCCGCGGCCAGGTATTCCTTGACCTGCGGGATGGTGAACGTGCCGAAGTGGAAGAGCGAGGCGGCCAAGACGGCGCTCGCCCGGGCTTCGTGCAAAACTTCGGCGAAATGGCCCAGGGTGCCGGCTCCGCCGCTGGCGATCACCGGAACGCCGACCGCGTCGCTCACCGCCCGGGTGAGCGCCAGATCGTAGCCGACCTGGGTGCCGTCCCGGTCCATGCTGGTCAGGAGGATTTCCCCGGCGCCCAGGTCCGTGCCCCGGCGAGCCCAATCCAGCGCGTCCAAATCCATCGGGTGGCGGCCCCCATGGGTGTACACTCGCCACCGGGCGGGGGAGCCGGGTTCGCGCTTGGCGTCGATCGCCAGGACGATGCATTGGGCGCCGAAGCGGTCGGCGGCCTCGCGAATCAGTTCCGGACGCTGGATTGCCGCGGTGTTCAGCGAAACTTTGTCCGCGCCGGCCTTGAGCATCGCCTCGATGTCCGCGAGGGACCGCAGGCCGCCGCCCACCGTAAGCGGCATGAAGCACTGTTCGGCCGTGGCGGCGACCACCTCGTGCATGATCCGCCGGCCGTCGCTCGACGCGGTGATGTCGAGGAATACCAGTTCGTCCGCGCCCTGCGCGTCGTAGGCGCGCGCGCATTCCACCGGGTCGCCGGCGTCGCGCAGGGCCTGAAATTTGACGCCCTTGACCACGCGTCCGGCGGTGACGTCGAGACAGGGGATGATCCGGCGGGAAAGCATGGCAGCCGTGCGCCGCGGGGCCGGCCTATCCGGCGAGGACCAGTTCGGGCTCGAAATTGACGGCGAGCCGGTAAACCTGGCCGGGTCGCATGATCAGCGGGTGATCGCGCACCAGGAACTGCAGGTAATGAATCTTGCCGTAATTGGTGCGGTACTGCGGGTCGGCGCTGACCACTTCGGTGTCCTGCCAGGTGGCCTGGAAGTCATCCTTGGCCACGCTGCAGCGCTGACCGGCCGGCCCGAGGACCCGGGAGCCGGCCACGTTGTACCGGGAATGCGGCGCGG
>CAZWMF010000722.1:0-2087 GCA_964634535.1 uncultured Opitutaceae bacterium
AGGTCGTCGGTTCCGGGCACGGCGCCGAGACGATAGCCCTGAAGGTATTCCTCGACCAATTTGTCTACTGTCCGGTGCTGGCCGTTCCGCTTACCGCCATCGTTTACCAGTGGGTCGACGCCCATGGCCGGGGCGGAGCCGTGGCCGCGGAGCTGCGAACCCCCCACTGGTACCGCCGGCGCGCGCTGCCGATCCTGATTTCGAACTTAGGCGTCTGGATCCCCGCCACCGCCATCATCTACGCCTTGCCGACGCCCCTGCAACTGCCGCTCCAGAATATCGTCCTGTGCTTTTTCACATTGATCGTCGCCCACCAGACCCGAACCGGCGCCGTTCGGGCCTAGGCCCATCCACCCCAAATTCCGGCGCATCTGCGGTCTGGCGAGAGATGCGGGCGAGCCGACCCACTCCGGCTCGCGCGGCCGATTCTTCCGTGGTGGCCTCGGCCGCTCGCTTCATCAGGTGGGGGAATACCCGGAATCATTTCGGCCAATCTTGCCCGGCACGGCCGAATTGCGCTTGCCGGCCACCGGCGCATCGGATGGGTTCGGCTTTCGTCCGCTGTTCTTTTCAACCGTTCCGGGGTGTCGGGAAAGGCCGTGGAAATCGGCCACAGTTGCGCTGCGGTAACGCATCACAAACCTCCACCGCGCGGTGAATCCGCGCGGCCAGCCAATCGGCGACGCGGCCTCGATGGGTCATCCGAACCGGGTAAAGCCCGGCGGCATGGCCGATCAAGGCCAGCCGGTGAAGGCGGAGGCGAGGAGGCCGCGGGCTGCTCCAGCAGGGGCCGCCGGCGGCGAGAGCTGCGAAGTCCGAATATCCGCCCCTCGAATGCTCACGCGTCCGGCTGGGTATTGCGTCCGCCGGTCGCGAAAACTTCATCGCAACCGTGAAGCGTGAGAGCGGTATTGCCGGCGCCAGGGGGCACGGAGGTCTGCTCTTGCCTGAAATCCAAAGGAAGATCCATGACCATTTTAACCGGGCTCCGCCCAGTCTCCGACGGGCCATGCGGCCAATTTGTCGTCCGCGCGTGGACGGCGGTGCCCCGTGCAAACGCGAGGTGCACAACGCTCCCCGTCGGGCGACGCCACTAGCGGCCCTGTCCGACGATGCCCCGCCACCCCAGCTTTCGCCTGCCCGCTCTTGCCGAGAACGCCCTCGGATCGGACGCGGCCCGCTTGGCATTGCGGATGCGGGACCCAGCCGCAAAGATCGGCAGCTTGTCTGGCAAACTCCCGATCCTCTTCATGGTAGCCGCGGCGCTGGGCTGTGCGGTGAGCGGTGGGTTACGCGCGGCGCCGATTGCCCAACGGGTGGTTTCCCAAACCGTCGGAACCGATGAGATGCTGCTCGCGCTCGCTGAGCCCGGCGAGGTTGCCGCGCTCAGCCAGTTGGCACGAGACCCGGAATACAGCGCCGTCAGCACTGAAGCCCAAGCCTATCCCGCGTTGTCGCCCAATGGCGACGCCGAGTCGGTGTTGCGCTATCGCCCGACTCTCGTCCTCTGCGCCGACTACAGCCGGGCCGAACTGGTCGCCCAGCTTCGGCGATCCCACACCCAAGTGCTCGTCTTCGATCACTATGCGACGCTGGACGACGCTTACGCGAACCTGCGCTCACTCGCTGGCGCGCTCGGTCGGCCAGAGCGCGCCGAGGCGGTCATCGCCGATTGTCAGTCCCGGGTCGCGGCCCTCGCCGCCCGTCTGCGGGGCGCACGACCCGTCCGCGTAATCGCTCCATCAACCTATGGACTGATAGCGGGTTATGCAACGACCTTCGAGGACCTGTGCGAACACGCCGGAGGCGACAACCTCGCCGCCAGCCTGGGCAGGCTTCAGGGCAATGCCCCTCAGCCGTCCGAGCAGATGCTCGCCTGGCCCGTCGACCGCGTCGTTTTGGGAGGAACCGACGTTGCGCGCGAACTGGCGCCATTCCGCACCCTGCCACCCTATGCCTATATGGCGGCCATCCGCGAAGGACGCGCCGTCCTGGTGCCTTCGTATATTCTCGGCTGCGTATCCCAAGATCGGGTCCAGGGCTACGAGTTGCTCGCCCGCGCGCTGCATCCGGAGGCGTTCCGATGA
>CAZWMF010000723.1:0-2083 GCA_964634535.1 uncultured Opitutaceae bacterium
AGAGCCACCAGCTGATCGAGGAGTTCATGCTGGCGGCCAACGAGGCGGTCGGGCGACTCACCCGGGTCCAGCGCCTGCCGTCCCTCTACCGCGTCCATGACGACCCGGACGAGGAGAAACTGGCCGAGTACCGGCAGCTTCTCGGCGCCAACGGCCTGAAGATTGGCGACCTCACCAAGCGCGAGGAGGTCGGCAAGCTGCTCGAGGCCCTGCGCACCCATCCCCAGGGCTACACCCTGCGCACCCAGTTCCTGCGCAGCCTCAAGAAGGCCGGCTACCGCCCCACTCCGGACGGACACTACGGACTGCACAAGAAGGATTACACCCACTTCACCTCGCCGATCCGGCGTTATTCGGACCTCGTCGTGCACCGGGTCGTCCAGACCTACCTCGCCAAGCAGGGGGAAACGGGCGCCCCGTCCCGCCGCGCCAGCTATGACCTGCGCGGGGTCGAGAGCCTGGCCGAGCACCTGAGCCTGACGGAGATCAATTCGGCCGAGGCCGAGCGCGAGAGCGTCAAGATCAAGCTTCTGGAGTTCTTCGAGCGGGAGGCGGCCAAGCCCCAGCGGACACCGTTTGCCGCCATCATCACCGACGTCCGGCGGCACGGCTTCTTCATCGAGCTGACCGAATCGATGACCTTCGGCTTCGTCTCCGCGGCCAGCTTGCGGGACGACGCCTATGCGCTGAATCCGGAGGGCACCGCCTTGGTCGGCCGCAAGCACCACCGCAAGTTCGAACTCAACGGGGTGCTCGATGTCGAAGTCGACAAGGTCGATCGGTACAAGCGCCTGATCGACTTCCGGCCGGCCTTGCAAAAATAGGCCGTTGGGCTTCCGTTTTGGGCGGCGCCGCAGCGCGGAGCCGTTTGCCCATGAAACACTACGATTTCACCCAAAAATTCAGCGAAGCCTACGACAAGGCGGTTGATCTGTACACCCGCGGCCGCCGCGGGGCCGAGAGCTATTTCAGCCCCGACGAGACCGCCTGGCTGGCCGCCAACGGCCTCACGGCCCAGCACCTCTACGACTATGCCGAGGACCAGCACAATGCCTCGGAGCCGGGCTACGACAACGCCCTGGCGATCGAGCTGATCCGACGGGATTATTTTCTGAATGTCCAGGGCGCCGTCGCCTCAGCCCGGGTGCTGGATGAAGCGTCCCTGCCGGCAAAGGGCGAGCAGATCGAGGGGATCGAGTGGCTCCCCCGCTTGATTCCGAAGGCCAAGGCCAAGCTACGCGGCGAACTCCCCGCCAGCCTGATGTATTGCTGCGGCGGCGATCGGAAGTTCTTCAAGGCCCATGATATCCTGCCGGCCGAGTTCCTGAGCCTGGTCTGGCGGGAGGCAGCGGATGACCCGAAAGTGGTATCCTGGGTGATTTCGCGCTCGAACAACGCCCGCTGAAAGATTGCGCTGGCCGCTCCTCAGAGTCGAAATCCGGAGGAAGTAGCCCGCTCGTGGCCGCGAGTCGGCGGTCAACGGAACTGGGCTGCCGCGAGCCGCCTGACATTCAACTGATCGACGGGGTTGACCTCAGTGCTACCAGAGGCGCGCGACTCGCCGCCGGGCAACGGCCATTACCCCGAGCAACGCGGTCCAAATGGGCAGCAGTGAACCGGAATCCGGAACGCTGGGCGACTGCTGATAAGGAGCGAAATCGAAATTCTCCACATCCGATGCCGAAAGCGCGCCATTCCACACATCTGCCTGGTATAAGACTCCGGAGGTCGCCTCCGCTCCGTGGCCATCATCCACAAAGAGCCAAAAGATCGCGGCGTTGTTGACAACCACCGCGTTGGCTGCTCCGGCTTGGCTAAACGAATCGACGAGCGTCCCGTTCAGGTAAGCATCATAATTGGTCCCATCCCAGGTCATGATCATATCCACGACCGTATCGCTCGGAATGACGTCGGAGTGTTCCACCTCACCGGAGATGGAGTAAAAATCGGGGTTTCCATCGTAAAGATACTGGTTGAAGTCGTCGTTCACGAGATTGCTCAGATTGACGATGCTGGTCCAGGGGTCGCCGTCCGAATTCGGCAGCGACAATTCGAACTGCAGCCCGATCGAGTAGCTGTCCGC
>CAZWMF010000724.1:0-2074 GCA_964634535.1 uncultured Opitutaceae bacterium
CTCGTCGGCCGTGCGCTCGTCGAGATTGCCGGTCGGCTCGTCGGCCAGAATGACCCGCGGCCGATTGAGCAGGGCCCGCGCCAGCGCCACCCGCTGGCGTTCGCCCCCGGACAATTCGGAGGGCAGGTGCCGCATCCGCTCCCCCAACCCCACTCGCTGCAACAACTCCTCGCCCCGACGCCGGGCCGCCCCGTCGAGCAGGCCGTTGATGCGGGCCGCCAGCCAAACGTTTTCCCGGGCATCCAATTCCGGCACGAGGTAGAAGGCCTGGAACACGAGCCCCAGGAAGCGGCCCCGCCGACGCGGCCCCAGGTCGCCGCTTCCCTCCCACGAGACCACCCCGGCATCGGGGGCATCGAGCCCGGCCAGCACGTGGAGCAGGGTGGATTTGCCCGAGCCCGACTCGCCGCGGATGCTCAGGCTCTCGCCCGCCGCGATCGCCAGCTCGACGCCGCGCAGGACCTCGATCGGGTGGTCGCCGCTCCGGTAGGTCTTGCGCACGCCGTGCGCCTGCAGCAACGGTTCACTCATGGCGGAGGGCCTCCACCGGGCTCAATCGCGCCGCCAAGAGCGCCGGGATGATGCCGGCCAGCGTGGACATGACCACCGCCGAAACCAGGATCAATGCCAGGTCGCTGGCCGTCGTATGCGCGGGAATCTCCGCAAACTGGTAGATCGCCACCAGGGCCTCGCGTCCGCCGGTCACCCGCGTCACCAGATCGATCAGCTCGGTGCGATAGCGCAGCACGGTGAAACCGAGCACCGTGCCGGCGGCCGCGCCGACCACGCCGATGCCCACGCCCTGCAGGCAAAAGCACAGCCCCACCTGCAGCCGCGTGGCGCCCAAGGCGGAAAACAGCCCGATTTCGCGGGTCTTCTTCAGCACGAGCACGACGAGCAGGCTCATGGTCAGGAACGCCGCGACCAGGACGACGAAGAGCAGGATCACGGTCATCGTGCTCTTCTCCATCTGCAGGGCCCAGAGAAAATTTTCGTTGAGTTCCCGCCAGGAACGGGCCGCGAGCCCCGGGATGAACTTGAAATCGCGGCCGTTGGCCCGCGCCAGCGCCGCATTGACCTGCCCGGCCACGGCGTCCGCGTCCAATCCGTCGCGGATCTTGAGGTTGATGCCGTGCACTGCCCGGCCGAGGGCATAGAGATCCTGCAGGGTGCGCAGTGTCGTGATCACCGTGGAACTGTCGAGTTGCTGGTGTCCGATCTCAAATATCCCCACCACCTTGAGCTCTTTGGGCAGCATCACCTCCCCGCTGTTGAGCTTGGCCAGGATCGCCGGGGAATAGACTTCAACCCGGCTGCCCAATCCCGCGCCGATCGACTCGGCGAGGATCGAACTGACGATCACCGAGTCGTCGTCGAGATCCGCCAGGCGCCCGCCTTCTATATATTGATCGAGCGGGGTGACGGCGGCCACGGTGTCGATGTCGATACCCTGGATGACGGGAAACTCCGGTTTGCCCGACAGTTGCAGCATCACGAAGCCCTGCGCGAACGGCGTCGTGGCGACCACGCCCGGAACCCGGCCGATGACCCGTTGCACGGCCGCGGCATCCTCGATGTAGGTGCTGGCGCGGACCTGCACGTCGCCCTGCGTGTCGACGATCATTTCGCGGATTTTGAAGCCGAATCCGCCCATGACGCTCAAGACGATCAGGAGGAGCGCCACGCCCAAGGCGACGCTCACGACCGAAATCGCCGTGAAAAAGATTCGCTGGCCGGTCGCAAAAAGCTGCTTGAGCGCGACGTAGAGGTACCAGGGCATGAGCAGGCGGAACGCCTCAGGCCGCCGCGAGTGCGGGCGCGTCGATCCGGGCCGGTTCCAGCCGCGGAACGAGCAAGTGAACGATCAGGAGACAGGCCAGGTACGCCACGGAAGGCGCCAGAAAAACCGGAAGATAGTGGGTGGAGGATGCCCCCAGGACATCGCCGACGTAGCCCGAGAACAGAATGCCGCCGACCGAACCCACCATGCTGCCGAGGCCCGTAACCGAGCCGACGACGCGCCGGGGAAACATGTCGGACGTGAGATTGAACGCGTTGGCCGACCACGCCTGGT
>CAZWMF010000725.1:0-2070 GCA_964634535.1 uncultured Opitutaceae bacterium
GTTGACCGCCCGGCACAGCGGGAGCACGAGAAAGATGAGGTTCGGCGGATAAAACACGGCCGACTGGAAGCCCGCGAGGAAGGGCTCCCCCGCGTAACTGTACGGATTCCACCGCGGCAGGTGGCCGGCGCGAAGTCCGGCCGCGGCAAAGGCCCGCCAGGCCAGGAACTGCTGGCCGAGATCGGCCTGAGCCGAGCCGACCAGCCAGTCGGCGGGCACGAGGAACACGAGCGCAACCCCGAGCACCAGCAGCGCGGCGCCTCCGGCCCGGCACCAGCGATTCCAAGCGGGGGAAGGCGGGGGGAAGTCCATCCGCGGAAAGGCTCAGGCCGGCGCGGGCGCGGTGCAAAAGGAAACCGCCGGCTCGAGGCGCAAAAAAGGCGGGCGCCTGGGCGCCCGCCTTGGCCCGCCGGAGCGGGGAAAACTAGAACTGGAAGCTGTAGGTTGCCACGATCTGGAAGGGCAGGCCGGGCGCGCCCGAACCGTAGGTGTACTGCCGGTTCAGCACGTTCTTGGCGCTCACCGTGAGCTTGCTCGTGTCCTTGCCGAAGGTCCGCCACAGGTACCCGGTGCCGACGTCAAAGATCGCGTACGGAGCGTTGAAGTTGGTGTTGCGGCCGTCGTCGACATACACGCCGGTCGGTTCGCCCGTATAGACTCCGGGAACGGCCGGATTGGCGAGCGGCAGCGGGGCGCCGTTGGCGCCCACCGGGAAGTTGAGCGTGGCGTTGGCCGGCAGGTCGGGATACGGGAGCAGGCCGTTGCCGGGGAGCGGCGCGTTGATGAACGGCGTGCCGGTGACTTTCAGTTCGCCGGTGATCTTCGGGTCGGAGCCGGTCGCATACGTCGTGTTGGTGGCGGCGACGTAATACATCGAACTGGTAGAGCCGACGGAGGTGCCCGCCGGGCCGGGATTGAGGCTCTTGCCGGATCCGAGGTTAACGAGCGACTTGGAGTCGTAGGTCATGTCGGCGAAGAATGAAAGCCCCTTCAAGGCGCCGTGACTGAACTGGTAGTGGAGCGCCACGCCGAAGTTGTTGAGCGGAACGCGGCGCACCGGCAGCTGCTGCAGGAAGGTGAGGGCGTAGCCATTGACCGTCTTGGCGTTGGCCATGCCGTAGTCGAGCTGGGCGTAGAGATCGTTGGTCACCTGGTAATTGACGTCCAGTTCGTCGCCCCGCGAGGTCTGTTGGCCGTTGAGCACGGTGTCCTTCAGGCCCGTGATGGGGTCGGTCTCGGTGACCGCCAGGTTGTATTCGTCGATCAGGAACCGATCCAAGGTGACGTTGAGCTTCTGCTGGAGGAACGAGGCCTTGAAGCCATACTCGTAGCCGTCGCTCGTGTTGTTCGGCAGGGCCAGTCCCGTGGTGGTGTCGATCTGGGGCTGCGGATTGAAGGCCGAGCTCTTGTTGGCGTAGAAGCTGAGCCAATTGGTGAACTTGTACAGCATCCCGAGCTGGTAGGTGTAGGCGGAGGTGTTGTAGTCGAAAGCTTGGTAGGCGGTCGGCTCGGCCGCGCCGATCGCCGGCGAGGCGCCGGCCTCCGCGATGTTGTAGTTCTTCACCTGGTTGCGGACGTAGTCCCAGCGGCCGCCCGCCATCAGGATCAGGCTGTCGTTGAGCGCCGAGGCCCGTTCGCTGGCGAACGCGCCGTAGTCGGCCGAGGCCAGCCACGAGTCGGTGGAGACGCCGTTGTAGAGCGAGGGATTCTGGTCGTAGGTGGTCGTGTTCCAGCCGTAGCCCAGCGTCGCCGGAACCCAGGTCGTGGCGGGAGTATAGTAGGAGGAGCCGGCCGGATTGTAGGGACTGTACAAGGCGTAATAGTCCGTGGCCTGGGTGCCCACCGCCGTCGTCGGAACCAGCGAGAGGGTCCGCTGCGAGAGCTCGTAGTAATCGGTGGTGAACAGCAGCTTGTTGTTGATCGGGCCGGTGGCGAAGGTGAACAGGTTGTCCATCTGGGCGCTGGTGCCCCGCTGCGGTTTCCAATCGGCCTGCGGCTGGTCCTTGACCTCGGGCGCGAACGGCTGCTGGACGGCGCCATTGACGACGGTGACATTGCCCGTCCCGTAGG
>CAZWMF010000726.1:0-2065 GCA_964634535.1 uncultured Opitutaceae bacterium
GCGCCGGCGACCACTGACCAACTCGCGAAATGAAGAGGCGGTGAACATGGCTGCGGATTGTAGCGGGCGGGAGCGGATGGGCCGAGATGGGTTTGGCCGGGGAGCCGGGGCTTTATGGGCAAGAATGCTTTGAGTAGATTTTGCTCGCTCGCGATTGCCGGGCATTAAAAAGGTAGCTACATTGTAATTACTTGGAGGATTTCGCGATGAAGACGAATATTGTGCGGATCGGCAATTCGCAGGGTGTCCGCATCCCGAAGCGTCTGCTGGAGCAGACCGGATTGCAGGGCGAGGTGGAGATCACTGCCGAGGACGACTCAGTCGTGATTCGCCCGGTCAAGACGCCACGCAAAGGTTGGGCGGAGGCATTCCAGAAAATGGCCGAGCGCGGCGACGACGCTTTGATTGACGACGTGCCGCCAACCCTGTCGACTTGGGATGAGGACGAGTGGCAGTGGAGCTGAATCGTTTCGATGTCCACCTGATCAACCTTGATCCGACTGTCGGCGCGGAAATCCACAAGACGCGGCCCTGCGTGATCGTCTCGCCCAACGAACTAAACCACCGTACCCGCACGGTCATCGTCGCGCCGCTGACGACCAAGGGACAAGCCTACCCGACCCGAGTGCTCTGCCGGTTCAAGGGGAAGCGGGGACAGGTCGTCCTCGACCAAATCCGCACGGTGGATCGCACCCGATTGCTCGTGAAATTGGGGCGGTTGGACGGCAAGACTTCGGCCCGCGTGCTGGAAATCTTGCGGGAAATGTTCGCGCCGTAGCGATCGATGGAGTGACGCAGTGAGCGGCACGGCGCTCACTTTCGGTCCCGCGGTTTCTTGCGCCTCGTTCACCGAGCCGTTTTCTGCTTGTTCAAGCAGCACTTCTTGAATTTCTTCCCGGAGCCGCATGGGCATGGGTCGTTGCGGCCAGTCTTCGGTCCGGCTAACACCGGTTTCGTCCAGGCGACGGGTTCGTGTTCGACCGGTTCGTCATCTCCAGCGCCGGCTTGGTGCTCCTCGGCGTCGGTCTCGGTATCGTCGCGGCGGAAAACCAGATTCGGAAGCCCTTGGCGATTGAACCAAATATCCGCCCCGATGTAGGGCAGGCCGCTGGCCGGTTGGCCGCTGCTGTTGGGCGTGCCGAGATGGAGTTGGCCGATGAACACGCTGTCGAGTTCCTGCCGGTAATCTGTTATCAGGACTTCTACTGTCCGGCCCCGCTCGGATTTCGTCACGGTCTTGCAGTAGCCGGTAAACATAAGGACGCCGTTGAGGGTGAACGTCGCCGGTTGCCCCTGCAATCCGGCCCGGAGAATCGAACCGGGGGTTTGGTCGGCTAGCAGTGCCCAGATGCGAGATGGACGGAAGCCAATCTGGTCGTTCCAGCGGCGTATCTTGACCTTGGTGTAGGGCGTGCCGCCGATTGTCAGCACATAGCCATCGGGTTCAAAGACGTTGCCCATATTATACCGATTTTGGTTGACACCATTGGCTATGTTTCAATATGGCATCTCTATTATTTCCAAGAAATTCGGAATCGGTGAAACTCAGGCATTTAGAATCGTTGCCCGCCAAGAATGGACTCATATTTGATTACACCCCCAGCCCTATGACCCTAGCGCACCTGGAGCTAGGGCTACCACCTCCCACACGATTCTAAAATTCAGCCTGCCGCCCGTGGTCGAGCCGGGTTCCGGTGCGCCCGTTGGCATTGGCGCGGCGACAGCATCAACCTTGTAGCAGTTGGCATACGCGCCCTGTAACCGGGTCGTTACGGTCTGCGTAACTGACGGATTCCCCTTCCCGTAATACAGCGCCGTCAACGTAGCCGCGTCTTTCCCGCACTGGCCCGTCTCGATAATCCGAATGTATTGCAGCGATAGCTTCTTGAAAATCTTGCCCGTGAACCCCGCCACCGTGGTCTCGCGGTTGACCGCCGGGATGTTCTGTATATCGAAGTGCTGGACATAGACGTACCCCTGACCACCTTTGACGCCACCGAATCCGTAGTTTGTCGGGCCAGCCATGTCAGTTAAGCCTCATATCGCCGGCAGGGTTTGCACCGGC
>CAZWMF010000727.1:0-2061 GCA_964634535.1 uncultured Opitutaceae bacterium
TAGCGCAGCCCGATGTACCGCGTTGCAAGAGCCCCGACGCCGTCGCTCTGCGACAGGTCTGCCGAGGCGAGCGCCACCCAGATGCGCTGCGACCCGATGCTCGATCCGGTGCGGATAAGCGCCGAGAAAACTGGATTGTACCGCGATTGCGTCTGGTCGAACGGCCCGATCTCCCCGGCAAATTTCTTGGCCGTGGCGCCCGAGACCCACTGGACGTAGAACGCGTCCGATTGCGGGCTCGCGGACGCCGTGCCGGTCGGCAGCAGGTCTTCCCCGCCGATCGCGGTCAGCACCTTCGCGTGCATGCTGGTGGGCACCCAGCGCGCGCCCGCCAGGGCTGGCGGACCTGCCGGACCTTGCGCGCCGGCTGGACCGGCGGGCCCTTTGGGACCCGGCCCACCCGTGGCGCCGGCCACGCCTTGCGAGCCGGTTGCGCCCGCCACTCCGGGCACGCCTTGCGGGCCGGCGGGACCGGTTGGTCCCTGGACCCCCTGGCCACCGGCTATCCCTTGCGGTCCCGTGGGGCCGGCAATACCGGGTGGACCGGTTGGCCCTGTCGCCCCTTGGGAGCCGGTAGGTCCGGTCGCCCCTTTGGCGCCCGCCGCACCTGCCGCACCTGCCGGACCGGCAGGCCCGGCGCTACCCGGCGGGCCGCTCGGGCCGGTGGGCCCTGCAATACCCGGGGAACCGGTCGGGCCGCCTGGCCCGGTGGGACCGGTGGCGCCGGTCGTGCCATTACTCCCGGTCGCCCCTTTGGCCCCTGGGGACCCGGCGCCTGTTGGCCCGATCGGGCCCGTGGGTCCGGTGGCGCCCGCGGCAAAAAGGTCCCATTGGCTGTTGGGAACGATATTCGGCGTCGTGCTGCTCACGGCGGAGGTACTCGATACATAGACGTAAGACGAATTTCCGTAACTGACGACATCCCCGAGGTAGTACGTGCTCCCTGACATGAACGGCCCCGCCGGATTGAACCCCTGCGTAAACAGTTCCCAGTCATCCGGGTCCTGGTTCGGCGGGGTCGCAGGCGGCGGAGGTCCCCCGTTTGGCGAAGCTTTATTGGCTTTCACGTCGCTGGAGTAGCCGCCGACCTCGTCCAGCGCGACATACAGCGAGCCATTGTAGAGCGCGACATCGTTGAAATAGTACGTTGCGTATTGGTCCCACGGCCCCGTGTAGTTGAAGCCCGCCGCGAACAGCGACCAGTCGTAGCTGTCCTGCTCCGGTTCGTAGTAATCAAAGTACGGCGCCTGGTTGGCGACCCATACCGAGCCTCTCCAGGTCACCACGTCCCCGGTGCTGTAGTCACCGTCAATATCGTCATCGTAGCTCCACTGCCCTTCAAAGTAAAATCCCGGCCCCGTCGATCCCGCCGGCCCGGTGTCGCCGTCATTTCCCGAGGGGCCGGTCGGTCCAGTCGGCCCGGTCGGTCCGCCGCCGGTGCCCAGCCATGTGCCGCTCGGCCCGATCACCGCGGTCCCGTTGCCATCGAGAATGTCGCCCGAGCCATCCTGCTTCGCGAGTTGCCCCGCCTCATAGCCGCCCACATTATCCGCCCGGATCGCAAACAGGGACGAGGAGACCGGGATATTCGGGGTCAACGCCACGAAGCTTTCCCCGTTGTAGAGCTCGATCTGGACATACACCGGGGTTTGATCCGTCACGGCGGCAACCATCGCCGGGGTAATCGCAGCGACGGTTGAGCTGTTTACTACCGCGCCAGTCGAGGGATTGAGCCCCTCCGCGCCATCCTCGTTCAACCCGAGATGCACGGTAAACGACCCCTCGAGCACACTGAGCGCCGGGTACTCCGCGTACCAGACCCGTGTGTTGTTGACGAAGAGCCCGAACCGTACCGTCACAGGGGGAGAGTTGGTCGAGGTTGTGATTGGCGACCCGTATTGATCCACCAGGTAGTCACTGAATGTGATGCTCGTGGGGACGGCATAAGAGCCGGGGCCAGGGGGGGCCGCCTGCGCCGGCCCGTGACTGGCCAGAATTAGCGCCGCCAGCAGTGCAATGAGGGAAAGTCTGGGAGCCGGCATGAATCTGTGAGCGGTGGGT
>CAZWMF010000728.1:0-2058 GCA_964634535.1 uncultured Opitutaceae bacterium
GTGGCGGCGCGCGCCGGCGTGCGTACGCAACGCCAAATGGCCAGCGCTCGGTCAAGGAGGGCGAAGGGACGCGCGGCGAGCGCCGCCGCGTCCTGGATTTGGCGCCGACTGTGCCCCAGGCGCAGGCGCAATTCAGTCTTGCGGGCGGCTAGTCTCTTCAGTTCTCGGTTTGGATACATGCGCGATCCTCACCAATCTCTCTGAGTGAGGCGGCGAAGGGCTTGGGCTGGCGGGCGAGGTACCGGCGAAACGCGATGGCGACGGTCACCAATGCTCCGGCGAAAAAGACGGCCAAGCCAACCATTACGGCCAAGCGGGCGGTGGTCCAAAAAATATAGAGCACGGTCATACAGGCGAATGCCATCGTCATCAGGCCGAGAAAGAAGAGCGTGCCGATCCAGATCAGGATTTGGACCAGACGGAGTTTTTCTTCCTGCAGCTCGATCGCCACAAGTTCGACTCGGTCATGGACCGTCGCCAGCAGACTGGCGCCGAGATTGCGGAAGGCGCCCACGAATCGTCCGGATCCGGCGTTGGCCGATTCCATGGCGGGCCGGCTATTTGCTGCTGCGGCCGACGAGCAGCCCGATCAGCAGCCCGGCGCCGGCTGCGATGGCCAGCGATTGATAGGGATACTGGCGGATGGCTTCATCGGTGCGTTTGGCTCCGGCATTCACCGTTTCCCTCACGCCGTTGTAGACCTCCGAGAATTTTTCCTGGGCGGCATCGAAACGCTCGCGCAATTTGGCGAGCGCCTCGTGGCTGTGTTCGGACGCGCTGTCCGCTATCATCGATTCAGCTTCGGCGACGAGGCTCTGCAGTTCGGTGAGGATGTCTTTCGCGGAGTGGATTGTTTCTTGGCTGTTTTTCATGGATAGAATGGGGACGAAGGGCGACCGGCCAACGAGAGAAAGAGGGATGGGCAGGTGCGGCCGACGAGTGTGGGGGATTGCGCCGCGCCTGAAGTGGCTGCGCGACACCGGTATGTTAGTCTACTAGACCCGCGAAAACCTTCAAGGTGCCGGCGTCGATTGCTCGAATTTCATTGAGCGGCGGGCTCCCTGGGTTCGGGACGGGGCATTGCACCCAAAGGCAGTCTCCGAGGCGATGGGGCAAAACCCTACCGGCCGGGCCCGCTCACGGAGATTCACGGGCTAGGGCTTCTTCACGCCGACGCCAAAGCGTTCGCCGATCAGGAGGAGGCCGGCGATGAGGGCGAGGATCCCGAGCACCCAGGGAGGCAGCGCGATGCCAACCAGCAGATTGAATCCGAAGGCGATCAGGAATATGGCGAGGAATAGGGTGGACATGGGCAGGGATGGTTTTGGTTTTGCAGTACGCGGTTCGAGGAGAATTGACCCGGAAAATTCATGAAGATCAGCCAAAACTCGCCCGAATCGCGCGGGCACAAAAGACCTCGGGCTCGTTTGGATGGGCTGGAAATCCCGCCGCGGTCGCCCTCGGGCCTTTCGGCTCGGCGCTTCGAACGATCTTTGGCGGCTTTCAAAAAATCTCCGGGTTAACCGGCGTCGGTGGGCGCCTTGACCGCGAGCTTCGGCCGCCAGTTGAGCCATTCCTTTTGGACGTCGCCCTTCAGGTCGAAACGGGTGCCATCCTTGGCCGGGGCGGCGGGCGCGTCGGGCGTGGCGAAGCCGACGGCGCCGGTGGCGATCGACTCGAGGGAGGTGCTGCGGATATCCGCACCCAGGAGGCCGACGTGGATCGACACTCCGCCCGCGTTCCAGAATTGGGAGTTGGTTCGCACCAGATCGGCATAGCGGGAATACACCCGGATGCGGGCGAGGACCGACGCGGCATCGTCGGCCAGGGCGATGGCCTCCACCTCCCCGACTTTGACCTCCCGATAGTTGACCGGGGCGCCGACCGTGAGCGATCCGAGATGGTCGCTTTGCAGCCAAAAGGTGCGGCCCGCTTTCGCACTTTGGAGGGCCGGGGCCTGGTCCAAACCGCGGAAGTGGATTTCGGGCGGACCGTGCCCCGGCACGACGTTGAGGCGGACTCCGGAAACCAGGGTGTCGAGTCCGTGGACGCCGGAAA
>CAZWMF010000729.1:0-2048 GCA_964634535.1 uncultured Opitutaceae bacterium
CCCGCGACTGCAACTGCGCACCACCAGTCCGACAGCGTGGCACGCCCACCCCCATATGGGGAGAGGTAGCTCACGGCACACATCGCCCCCATATACGGCACGATCCACGCTGCCGCCAACCATCTCGCCCTCATACTCCGGCAGGGCCACCTTATTGATCTCCAGGCTCGAGATCATGTCCGATTCGATCACATCGAGGGTGACCTCGCGCGTGCCTTTTTCCGTCGTCGAAGCGGGCATGCCGTTGAAGGAGACGCCAATGTAGACCGGGTCGATGCCGCGGATCTCCACGAACCGGCCTTCGCCCTTGTCGCGGTAAAGGTCGATTCCGGGTGCGCGCTCCAGCGCTTCGGCGACGTTCTTGTCCGGCAGCTGGCCGATTGCGTCGGCCGCGACGATATCCAAGAGGGCCGGGGCATTGCGCTCCAGATTGATCGACCGGGCGGTGCCAACCTCGTCGTCGGTGATCTTGAATTCGCTCATCTGCACCACCTCATCGCCGAGCTTGGCGTTGAGCTGCGCCGGCTGGCCGGCGACCACCGTCACGTTGACGGTCTTGGCCGGGTAGCCGACGTAGCTGAAATTTAGAGTCGCGATCCCCACCGGCAAGTAGGCGAAGCGGTAATTGCCTTCGGTGTCGGTCGAGGTTTCGAACGTCGTGCCGACCACGGTCACTTGGACGCCCGACAGCGCCAGGCCCGAGTTTGAATCGGACACCTGGCCGGAGACGCTGCCAAATTCGGAACCGGACTTGGGGGCGGATTCCGCGCTTGCGCTTGGATTCGTGGCCGGGGCTGGGGCGGCGGTCTCTACTTGGGCGGGCAACTGGCCGATTCCGAACACAAGAAAGCAAACCAGAACGAGCGAACGGCGTAGCTGCGATTCGGTCCTGTAGAACGTGCGGATGTAATGCATGGAGCGAGGAGTTAGGTTGTGGGATGAAAATCTGTCGATGGGGTGGGGTTACAATCCGGTGAAACTGAAGGGGGTGGTGCCGGCGCGGACTCCCAAAGAGTTTCGAGCGGCCTCGCAGTCTATGCCGCGCGCGCCGCCAAAAGTCGTCAGGGCGTCTAATCCTCGTCCGCCCTTGCGCGCCGTCGGCGCGTAACAGGAAGCGGAGGCAATACTAGCGGCACAGCGGTGGCACGAAGCCAGCGTTTTTGGAGTCATCGGGGTAGCTGCGAAAGCAAAACTGTAAACGTTATCATTAATTCCGCGACTTTTCCTGTAAAGACTTATTTTCCTCTCAAAGAGCCGCGAGGGGGCCTTAGGCGACGTAAAGCGCATGCCCGCTAACGAAATCGGACGCGGGGGTTGAAAGAGCGATTCCAGCTTCCACTCAGCCGTCCGGTGAGCCCCGGGGCGCCGCGGAGTCCGATTCTTCACCTCGCCAGCGAATACCGGATCGGCCACCGGATTCCGGGCAAGGCCGCTGACGATGCGGAAGAGAAGCGCGCCGCTTATCGCCGGCGGGCCAAACTCTAGACAGGTTCGATCTTTTGGGAATGCAATGACTTCGTGGCCGCAATCGCGATCTTCTGGGCCAAGATTCCGTCCCGGCAGACGATCGGCGGAGCGCGGTCGAGGCGAACGTTGTCCACGAAATCCTGCAGTTGCGAAATGTACGCCTGCTCGAAGCGTTCGTAAAAGCCCGGCACGCTGTCGTGGCTGATCACATTCTCCTGCATGACCAGGATCGCGGTTTCCCGGTCGTACCCGATCTTGATCGTGCCCTTGGTTCCGACGATCTCGGTTTCGATGCCATACCCGTAGATGCCGGTGCGGCTCAGGCTCACCATCCCGAGATTTCCGCTCGCGTAGTGCAGCGTGGTCAGGCCGTTATCGACGTCGCCAACCTTGCCAATTTCCGGGTAGGCAAGCGCACCGCCGGCGGTGTACACGCTCCGCACCTCGCCCATGTACCAGCGCGCAAGATCGAAATCGTGGATGCCCATGTCGATGAAGAGGCCGCCGCTGTTCTCCGGACGCAGATATTCGACCGGAGGCGGGAATTGGTCCTTCGAGGTGGACTTAAAGACGATCGGTGT
>CAZWMF010000730.1:0-2027 GCA_964634535.1 uncultured Opitutaceae bacterium
ATCATCAGCGACTGCTCGAAGGGGGACGTCGTCGAATTCGCCGTCCGCTACGCGCCCTTTCGCCCCGCCTTCAACCAACTCGTGTTTCCGGACGGGCGGCGCGCGCCGCCGTCGACCATTTTGCTCTTCCGGCGCAAGTCGACGTTTCGCGAGTACACGCCCCCGTCCGACAACCTGATCGCCTACACGACGAGCATCGACAGTAGCGCCCTCTTGGCGCTGACGCTGGATGGCGACCTCGACCTGGCGCTGCAAAACACGCTGACTTTTGACACGATGTGGTTGCTGCCGCGCGTCGGGTATATCCTGCCGTTGTGGATGGCCCAGGGCACGGGCGAGGTCTTTTCCACGCTGCGGGTGCGCAAGGGCGAGTGCGTCCTCGGCGAAATTCCCGACGGCTATGAATCGATTTTCAACCGCGAAACTCCCGTCAAATGGGCCCGGTTCTTCGACATTGCGAACGGCTCCCGGGAATACACCGGCAGCGCCGTCAACCCGTGCTATTTTGTGCAGGCTTGGGGCCTGATGGATCGCGTCTTCTTTGCCCCGGGGGACGCGCGGGAGCGCTTCCGCCAACTGGCTGGCACGGTCAACTTCACGAGCGCCGACCAGGACTCGCTGGCCGGTGTGCTCGGCACGGATCCGCAGGAGTTAGACCGCGTGGTGCGCTCCCAGGTCTTCGGTGAGTCGACCCGGCGGATGGCCTTCGACGAGGCGGCCCTGCGCAGCCGGATCACCGTGGCCGAGGCTCCGGAGGCGGAATTGGACGTCTATCTGGCCGACTTGCTGGCGGCGAGCGGCAAGGCGCTCGAAGCCGAAGTGCGGCTCGACCGGGCGAGGGTGCTCGCCCCGCACGCGGCCTATGTGGACGAAGGTCTCGCGCGCAATGATATCCGGAACGGCCGATCCGATCTCGCGGTCGAAGATTACCGGGCGGCCCTCGCCGCCGGGTCGACCAATCCCCGGGCCTATATTGTGTCCGCGCAAGCCCGGCTCGACGACAGTCAGTCGGGGGGCCTCGACTATGCCGGCGAAGGCGGCTTCGGGATTGCCACGGCGATCCAGGAAATCCGCCGCGCGTTGGTCCTCGATCCGGGCAACACCGATGCCTACGTCCTCTTGGGTCGGGCTTTCTATGTCGCCCCGACCGTCACGGAGAAGGATATCGCGGAATTGAAGCCCGGCCTCAATGCCGGCAGCGATGGGCCGAAGGTCCGATTCTACCGGGCGCTGCTTTATCATCGTTTGAATCAGCTCGATCGCTCGGTCGCCGAACTGGGGGCCGTGGCGACCGATTCGCGCGCCGAGCCATCGCTGCAAGCGGCGGCGATTAGCCAGGCGCGGCGCGAAATCTTTGACCGGGACCGGAAGAAGGTCGAGCAGGCCGTGCGAGCGGGAAATTTCGAAGCGGCCGAGGCGCTGCTTCGCGCGGCGCTCGCGCATCCGGATCTGGCGACTGACGTCGACGCCTATCGTCGGCTCAAAGCCTCGGTCGATGAGGCGCAGCAGATGTCCGGCCTCATCGAGCTATACAACAAGCAGCGGTGGAGCGAGTTGGCCCAGGCGGCGGATGCCTTCGCGGCCGCCTATCCGAAGAGCCAGAATCTTTACCAGGTCAAGGCGATGAAGAAACGGGCTGCTCGCATGCTCCAGCGGTAGGCCGCATCAGGTCCAACGAACCTTGCGCATGTCGCCGGCCTCGAGGAAGGCCAGGTGCATGCCGAAGGCGTTGTGGAGGGTCTGCGGAACGTGGCCCTTTTTCGAGATGGCGAGGTAACCGGAGAGCAGTTCCCGGTAGTCCGGATGGACGCACTTCTCGATCATCGTGCGCGCCCGGTCGACCGGATCCTTGCCGCGCAAATCCGCGATGCCTTGTTCGGTGATGACGATCTGCACCGAGTGCTCGCTATGGTCCAGATGCGTGACCAGCGGCACGATCGTGCTGATGGCCCCCTTCTTGGCGATCGACGGGCAGGTGTAGATCGAGGTGTGGGCGTTGCGGGTGAAGTCGCCCGAGCCGCCGATGC
>CAZWMF010000731.1:0-2019 GCA_964634535.1 uncultured Opitutaceae bacterium
TCGAGGGCAGCTTCGAGGAGAGTCCGCCGACCCTGATCGACAGCGCCAAGCGCGACCGGCGCTGGTGCCAGGGCAACCTGCAGCACACCTGGCTTTTGACCGCCCGGGGCTTCCGCCCGGCCAACCGCTTCCACCTCCTGATGGGGATCATGTCCTATGTGTCCTCGCTGTTCTGGATGGTCTTCATGCTCCTCGGCCTGGCCGAGGCCCTGGACGACCGCATGCTCGAGCGCCTGGGCCTGTTCCGCGCCCCCGACGAGACCTCGATCTTCGGCTACCACGTCAAGGTGCCCGAGGCCCTGACGCTTTTCGTATTCACGATGATGATGCTGTTTTTGCCGAAGCTGGTCGGCGTCCTCGTGCTGCTCGGCCAGCGCCGCGAGGTGGAGCGCTTCGGCGGCCGCGGCCGGGTGATCGTGGGCGCCATCCTGGAAAGCGTGGGCTCGGCCCTCCTCGCGCCGATCAACATGATGTTCAACGCCCGCTTCGTCGTGTTCACGGTGCTCGGCCAGGGGGTGACCTGGGTCTCGCAGAACCGCAAGGCCGACGACGACGGCACGGAATGGCGCGAGGCCATCCTCACCCACGGCGGCCAAACCGTGTTCGGCCTGATCTGGGGCGGCTCGGCCTACATCCTCGTGCCCACCTACTTTTGGTGGCTGGCGCCGGTGCTCGTGGGACTGGTGGCCTCGATTCCGATTTCAATTTTTTTCAGCAAGGCCAGCTTCGGCCGCGTCGCCCGCGATCTGGGCCTGTTCCTGACGCCCGAGGAGACCGACCCGCCCCCGGAAATCAAGCAACTGCAGCGCAACCTGGCCGAGTGCTACCGGCACCTCCAGCCGATCGAGCCCCTGCGGGCCGACTACGGGATCATGCAGGCCGTCCTCGATCCGTACATCAACGCCCTGCACGTGGCGCTGCTGCGCCAGCGCCGGCCGAGCGAAGAGGCGGTCGAGTGGTTCACCGAGCTGCGCCAGCGCCTGTTGCGCGACGGCCCGGGCGGCTTCACCGACAAGGAAAAGATGGCGCTCTTACTCGACGCCGAATCGATGATGTGGCTGCACCGCGAGCTGTGGTCGTGCCCGGACGACGGGCTGGCCGAATGGTGGCGCCTGGCGATGCGCCAGTATAACGTGCTCACGGCGACGCCGACCACCGCGCTTTATCGGTAGACCGCGGATTTAACTTGTTAGGGTTTCGTGTCTTGCACGGGCCATCCTTGGGATTAGCCGGAACGTGCCGATGGGGACGGTAGCAGGTAACTCAATGAAATCAGCCCGTGCTGCCCCTCCGCGGCGTGAGCCGGTCGAACAGCCGACGGCTCCCGCATTGCCGGCTCGTCCCGCCCGCTCCGGCTTCTTCCGTCGCCTGGGCACGGTGCGGGTCGACCTGCAGCTGGCGCTGTCGGCCATCCCGCCCATGGTGTTGATCGCGGTCCTGGCCGCGGCCTACCTCCTGCGTTCGAGCGCCGACTACCGCGACGTCTCGCGGGTGCGCGGGCTCGTGGCCCTGGCCAACCAATTTTCTGAAATCAGCGGCAGCCTGACCGCGGAAACCAACGCGCGGATGTGGGAACTGATCTTCACGCGGATCAACCACACCGAGGCCGACTACGACGCCAACGTGCGCACGTTCAACGCCGCGGCCGCCCAGACCGACGCCTTGCTCGCGCACAGCCGCGCGGTCTGGGCGGGAATCGACCGCCAGGGCCTGGACGCCGACCTCGTCAAGCGGATCGACCAGGCTTTCGCTCGGACCGATCGCGTGCCGCTCCTGCGCCGCCTGGTGGTCTCCCGTGGCGCCGACGTCGACCCGAGCATCGCGACCGACGCGGCCTTCCGCGAGCGGCTGGCGCACGCCGCGGCGACGATGGGCGACCGGGCGCGCGAGCAGGCCGTGTGGGAATACGTCAAGGATGTTCGCTACACCGACATCTGCGCCGGGTTGAACGACGTGCTGCTCTTCACCGCGCGGGCGACCAACGACGGCGAGACCCGCCGGGCGATCTACTTCCAGTCG
>CAZWMF010000732.1:0-2019 GCA_964634535.1 uncultured Opitutaceae bacterium
TTTGGTCACCCCGGCCTCGGCGGCCACGCCGCGGATCGTCTCGATCTCCGCCCGCGTGACCGGCTGGCGATAGGCGACTACGGCCAGGGTTTCCAGCGAAGATTGGCTCAGCTTCACCGGCGGCGGCTCCTGGCGCAGCACCCGGATCCAGCGCCCGAAGCGAGGATGGGTGACCAGGCGGTAGCCCTCGGCCCCCTCGATCAGCAACAGCCCGTCGTCGGCCACCTTGAGCTCCGTGGCGATATCGTCCATGGTCTCCCGGATCTGAGCCGTGGTGATGAGCGACGGCACGTCCTGATAGAGCTCCGGATCCTCCGCAGCCTCGGCCGGCAACTCCGGCTCCTCCCTGGGAGCCGGAACCGCGGCGGGATCGGCCGGGACCTCAGCAGCTTCGGCGGAAGCCGATGCCTGTTCATGGAATCGGGTGAACGTCGCCTGGATATCCTTGAGCGAAAGCGGCTCGCTCGAAGACAAGAGCCATGCCTTGAGCACCTTTTTCAGGTTAAATGCCATCAATTGAAAGGGGTCTGGTTGAAAAAATTGACCTAGCAGCGACGGTTCCGTGTGATGGACGGGTAAATCTGTCAGGTCAATTTTTTAGCCTGCCGCCTTTTTTACCATGGCCTCATCCACGCAATCCCCGGCTTCCCAGTCCCGCCGCTACTCCTCCGTCGTCGTCGACGGAGCCGACCGTGCCCCCAACCGCTCGATGCTTCGCGCGGTGGGTTTCGGCGACGCGGATTTCCAAAAACCGATTGTCGGCATCGCCTCGACTTGGAGCATGCTGACCCCCTGCAACATGCACATCGACGCCCTCGCCCGGGAAGCATCGGCTGGCGCCGATGCGGCCGGTGGCAAGTCGATCATCTTCGGGACGATCACGGTGTCGGACGGAATCAGCATGGGCACGCCGGGCATGCGCTATTCCCTGGTATCCCGGGAGGTCATCGCCGACTCGATCGAAACGGTGGCCGGAGCCGAGGGTTTTGACGCCGTCATCGCCATCGGCGGCTGCGACAAGAACATGCCGGGCTCGGTCATAGCCCTGGCCCGGCTCAACCGGCCGGGCGTGTTCGTCTACGGCGGCACCATCCTGCCGGGCATCCACCCTGGCACGAAAGCCGAGTGCGATATCGTTTCGGTCTTCGAAGCCGTGGGCAAGCACGCCGCCGGCAAGTTGGACGACGCCGGCCTGCGCGAAATCGAAGCCTGCTCAATCCCCGGTCCGGGATCCTGCGGCGGCATGTATACCGCCAACACGATGGCCTCGGCCATCGAGGCTCTCGGTATGTCGCTGCCCAACAGTTCCGCCCAGATCGCCATCAGCGAGGAAAAGAAGGCCGATTGCCGACGGGCGGGCGAGGCCGCTCTGGCGCTCCTCAAGGCCGGGATCCGCCCGCGCGACATCATGACCCGTAAAGCGTTCGAGAACGCGATCACCGTGGCCATCGCCTTGGGCGGCTCCACCAACGCCGTCCTCCATCTCCTGGCCATGGCCCATGCCGCCGGCGTGAAGCTCGGTCTGGACGATTTTACGCGGATCGGCCGCAAGGTCCCGGTTCTCGCCGATTTCAAGCCCTCCGGCAAATATGGCATGGCCCACCTGTCGCGCATCGGCGGCCTCCCGCCGCTCATGAAAATGCTTCTCGACGCCGGCCTGCTTCACGGCGACTGCCTAACCGTCACCGGTCGCACCATCGCGGAAAACCTGAAAAATGTCGCAGCCTATCCGGCCGACCAGGATGTGATTCGTCCGTTGGACCGTCCGATCAAGGCGTCCAGCCATCTGCGCATCCTCTACGGCAACCTCGCGGCCGAGGGATCCGTCGCCAAGATCTCCGGCAAGGAGGGCGAGCGCTTTTCCGGTCGCGCGATCGTATTTGAATCCGAGGAGGTGGCGCTCAAGGCCATCCTGGCTGGCCGGGTCAAAGCCGGCCACGTGATCGTCATTCGCAACGAAGGTCCGAAGGGCGGCCCGGGCATGCGGGAAATGCTCGCTCCCACCAGCGCCGTCATGGG
>CAZWMF010000733.1:0-2017 GCA_964634535.1 uncultured Opitutaceae bacterium
AGGACACTCGAATGACGTAATGCTTGGCCAATCGCCGCGTGACGTAATGTTTGGCCAAACCCGGACAAACATTTTGTCACGAACCATAGGTTTGCGCGGATGCCGTATCTTGGTGGGCCCTGCGGGATTCGAACCCGCAACCAAAGGATTCAAGTTGGCGCGCCTTTCGGCGCTCCTTGGACTATGTCACCACCCACGGCGTGATCCGTTGCGGGTGACGGGTTCTGATGCGGTCATTAAGGGGACTGGACCCCTCCGCTAGTCTCTACACCTTCCGGAGGTGCACCCCCGGCTCGGCTCGGCGTCGCCATGCCTCGAGGGCGCAGGTTTCACCGAATTCTCCCGTATCCCGGCGCGGGTTTCCCGCGCGCCGGCACCATGTGATGAGTCCTCTGCTCTAACCGTTGAGCTAAAGGCCCGTACCAAAGAACACCCCCGAGCGTGCGGACGGGGGCAACGGTTCACAATCGAATTTCCCGCTCCTATGACGCAACGGGGGCAACGGTGCGTCGAGAACCCGGATGCCAGATCGCCCCATTTCAATCCGCCGTCCCAGACTAGGCACTCGTTCAAAACCCGTCCCGTCGCCGGATTTGGGTCTGCCCCTTTCGAAAATCAGCGATTCTCAGTCGCCACCAACGTTGATCTGCAGTCTTCCCGCGACGCGCCAGACCCCGGGATGTCTGCGGGCAAGGCCAGCTCCCGAAAATGTAAGGAGCTATGACATTTCGTCGGAGGACTTGACGCTTTTGCCGTGGGTAGCACGGATCAATTTGTCTAATGGCAATTATTAATTGTTATCTAATAATCGCTTGCAAACTCATGCGCCAAAATGGCCATGGATCTGCTGCCAATTGCGCACACCCACAATGAAATCACTCCAGACCATCATCTTCCGCGGGCTTATCGCTAGCGCGACACTCGCGATTTTCGGCAGCATCGCGTCGGTCTCAAAAGCCAATCTGAGCAACTCCGATTGGGTCACCGCCGGCGACAATCAGATTCTAAACGATTCGTCGACCGGCCTTCAGTGGCTCGGATTGGATGAAACCGCCGGGCTGTCCTACACCCAGGTCGCCAGTCAACTCGGCTCCGGGGGCACGTATGACGGGTTTGCCTTCGCGACTGTGAGCCAGATCGACGCCTTGTTCGCCGACGCGGGCATTCCCAACGTCGATGCTGGTTTCGAGGGAACCTCCGCCAACCTACCGGGCGTCACGTCCCTTTTGGGACTGTGGAATGCCAATCTGGCAGGCGTTTACGAGGCCACTAGCGGACCCTTTGGTTACTTCCTCACCGCCGGGGTTGGCACCGGGCTCGTCTGGATACCCGAAGGCACATATGGCGTGACCGGCACCGCCGAGGCCACCGATGGTCCCGATCGTGCCTTCGCGGGTGGCGACGCCACCTTTTCGGAATCCTATCTCGGCAGCGCGTTGGTCCGCGTCGGCACCGCGTCGGCGCCCGATGGCGGCGAGACGATTGCCCTGCTGGGCGCGGCGTTCGCGGGTCTGGCCATGCTCCGGCGTCGGTTTGGAAAGTAACTCCAACCGGTAATCGCATTTCATCGGCCGCCCCGCACGGGCGGCCTTTTTGTTGGCCGGCCGAGATGCGTTTTCGAGGGGTTTAGGCCCTGTGAATATCCCGGGAGCAACCCGGTCAATATCCGGTGAATGAGGTTGTGAATCGGTTTTGATTTCCAACCGCGCCGGATTGCTTCAGAAACGCGGGGTGAACGAAAAAGTCCTCGCCGTACCCGTCGCGTCGATTCGGGATTCGCTCAAGCATGGATTCTTTACCGCCGACCAATCCGACCTGATCGGGGCGATTGGACGGCTGGCGGTGTTTCTGGATCGGCCCCTGGCCGAGCAGGATCCGTCGCACAAGCA
The DNA here is from genome assembly GCA_964634535.1 of uncultured Opitutaceae bacterium. Lineage (GTDB taxonomy): Bacteria > Verrucomicrobiota > Verrucomicrobiia > Opitutales > Opitutaceae > Palsa-1447. The sequence continues at coordinate 1,890 of CAZWMF010000733.1, forward strand.
GATCATCCCGTATTTTTCCGTGGTGCGAGGCGACCGGGTGCTCGCATACCGGCGGACCACCAAGGCCGGCGAAAGCCGGCTGCACAACAAGTTCTCGATCGGGTTCGGCGGGCACATCAACGACGGCG
>CAZWMF010000734.1:0-798 GCA_964634535.1 uncultured Opitutaceae bacterium
CCGAGTACCGCCACCAGCACGTCACAGGACTAGAAGGCAAAGCCATGTCTGACGCTGTCCAGAGAGGCATGGCCCTTTACTCGACTGGCGGCGGGCGCGGACCATTCTGACGTTGCCGTAGCGCTCGTCCGTCGGGACAGGTCAAGAGACGAATGCGATCGTCCGGCCAACCACCGGTTGGGGCCGCGGTTATCGCCGAAAGCGCGGCTCGCTTCGCGCGTGCCTGAATCCCGACAATGCATGGGCCAACTCGGCGGCCCACGGTCTGCGCCGGTCCGCGCCGGTGCCTTGGTCCCGCCAGCCGGCAAGGTTGCTCCTTCACGCGCGCACCGGGCGCTGTTCCGGCGCTGCTCGTGCGCCGCTGGAGGAGTTATGCCGCCGACGTCTGCTTCCACGCGATAGCTGTCCGACGCGTGGCGGGAGCCCGGCCAGGGAAGCGATCGCGCCGGAGTGGCGATTGGTCGCTGGTTTCCGTCGGGAGCGATCACGCCGCCGGCGAGAACGGGGTGATCGCGTTCTCTTCGACGCGCTCGCCTGCGCTAGGCGGCCCGGGGATGACGTCGAGTACTCAACCAACGCGGTCGCGCACGACCCCAGCCCAGCCTGTGCTCCTGATCAAGGTCACGACCCGGGCGGCTCTCAGGGCCGCGGCGGGGTCGCGGTACATTCGACGAACGTTCGGCCGATGTTCGGCCACACGGCCGCGGCCGAATGACCCGCCGTCCGGGAGCCTGGCCGGTCCGTGGGACGCTCGTGCGTGATCACGTCGAATACGCGCTGCCGTTCGGGCGCCTCGGC
>CAZWMF010000734.1:808-2010 GCA_964634535.1 uncultured Opitutaceae bacterium
TGGATGCGCCGGAGCCGGTACATTCGCAGGCGATCGTAGTCTTTGGCCATCGGCATGTGACCGACGTAGTCGCAGGTGAGGTCGCGGCAGTCCGACAGGACGAGGGCGGCTGCGAACGGCTCGGTGACGTACACCGCACCCGGAGGAGTGATGGGCTCGATCCGCGCAGTCCGGGTCACATGCGAGCCGGTGAAGTCAGGTCCGCCGATGATCGGGTCGTGATACCTGAATACCGGGCCCAAGTGAGCTCCGAGCCTCAGCGCCAGATGGCCCGGCAGTCCCTCGGACTCCAGCTCCAGGGACGCCATCGCGTCCTGTAGATCCAACGCGCAGGCGGATGCCGCGGGGGCGTCGGTGAGCACTGCGAAGATCGCGTCGCCCCAGGTCCGGCGGTGGCGGATTTGGTCGCGATGCCGGTGTAGGACGCCGGCCAGCACGCCGAGCACCCGTTCGGCGAAGATCAGCAGTTGCTCGTCGGTCAGTACCGAGAAGCCCCTCACATCGGCAAACAGCATCGCTCGGACGGTCCGGGCATCGCGGCCGGGGAGCTGATCTTGGGGCTCGGGCACGGGCCGAACCGGGAGCTGCGCGTGGGGCGCGCGCTCGGGGGGCCCGGAGACCGGGGCATCAGCCGCCGGAACGACGACCGTGACCTCTCCGCCGCGATGCTGCCAGGTGGCGACGTCGATGGCGGTGCCAGCGGCTCCGTGCGCTGGCCCCCGGTCCCAGACGGCCAACTGCCGCACGTCGGCGTCCAGATAGCCGGCGCGCAGCAGAGCCAGGCCCATCGCCAGTTCGCTGCAATAGCGGAACAGCACCTCGTCGCCGCGGTATGCATCGTCGGTCGCGAACCGAACGGACGCCGCCGCTTCCAAGCAACGATCAAAGCGATCGGCCCAGGCCGCACCCGCAGGAGAGACGGCCGTTTCGACGAATTCGGCGCGGGCGAACGGCAGCACGACGTGGACCTCGGCGCCGGACGCCAGCAGCGCCTCGGCCCACAGGATGTCCGCTCCGCTTGCCAGAGAGCCGTAGGCGTATCCGGGGGTGAAGCGCTCGATGACGTTCGCGATGTCCCGCGCCACGGTCGCCTCGGCCTGGGCCGGAAAGCGTGGCCGCTCGCCGACGTCGATCCGGTGCCCGCAGAAGTGCACGACCCCCGGCCCGGCCAGCACGGCGAGGACGTCCGGGTCAACGCCGTT
>CAZWMF010000735.1:0-2008 GCA_964634535.1 uncultured Opitutaceae bacterium
CATCATCGGGATCTACTACGTCGGCTATCCGATGGAAAATCTGTATTCCATCGGCGAGCAATTGGCGGACGCGCGCATCCTCGATCACGGCTTTTTCGCCCTGCTCGATCGCAACAACCGGCTGCTCTTCCAGACCTGGGGCGCCGATCGGGCCCAGATCCAGCGGGCGGCCGGCCCGGCGGCCGCCGGCCAGGAGGCCTGGATGGACGGCGATTGGTCGTGGCAGGCGGTGCGGTTTCCCGAGTGGCACATCACGCTCCTGGCGGCCACCTATCGGCCGGACCTCGCGGCGGCGACCTGGCGCCAGGTGATTCCGGTCTTCAGCTATTTGGCGCCGTTCATCCTGGCCGCCTTCGTCCTGGTTTTCGTTTTCGTCCGGCAGCTGACGGTGGCCCTGCGTCAAGCCGAGCGGCTGCGGGAGGAAACCCGCAAACTCGCCCTGGTCGTGAGCCGCAGCCACAACGGGATCATGATCACGCGGCCCGACCGCACGATCGAATGGGTCAACGAGGGTTTTACCCGGATCACGGGCTATTCGGCGCGCGAGGCCGTGGGCCTGAATCCGGACAAGCTCCTGCACGGTCCCGAAACCTCCGCCGCCACCCTCGAGGAAGCCAAGCGGGCCCGGGCCGAACACCGCGGCTTCCAGGCCGACATTCTGAATTACCACCGTTCGGGGCGCAAAATCTGGATCCACGCCGACGGCCAGCCGATCTTCGACGACAAGGGCAACGTGGTGAACTACACGGTCATCCAGATCGACATCACCAAGCGCAAGGAGATGGAGGAGGAGTTGCGGCTCGCCCGCGAGGCCGCCGAGGGGGCCAATCGCGCCAAGAGCTCCTTCCTGGCCAACATGAGCCACGAACTGCGCACGCCGATGAACGCGATCATCGGCTACAGCGAGATGCTCGTGGAGGAGGCGGCCGACCTGGGCCAGGCGTCATTCATCCCGGATTTGCAGAAAATCCACGGTGCGGGCAAGCATCTGCTCGGGCTGATCAACGACATGCTCGATCTGTCCAAGATCGAGGCGGGCAAGGCCACGCTCTACCTGGAGGACTTCAACGCGGCGTCGGTGGTCAATGAGGTGGCCGCGACCATCCAGCCCCTGGTGGCCAAGAACGAGAACCGCCTCGTGATCGAGTGTCCGGCCAATCTCGGCTCGATCCGGGCCGATGTCACCAAGGTGCGCCAGACGCTCTTCAATCTGCTGAGCAACGCCGCCAAGTTCACGCAACAGGGCCAGATCACGCTGACCGTCGCCCGCACCGTCCGCGACCGCCAGGATTGGGTGTCGTTCCGCGTCGCCGACACGGGCATCGGCATGACGCCCGAACAGATGTCCCGGCTCTTTCAGGCCTTTGTGCAGGCCGACGCCTCCACCACCCGCAAATACGGCGGCACCGGGTTGGGGCTGGCGATCAGCCGCCGGTTTTGCCAGCTGATGGGCGGAGACATCACCGTCGCGAGCGAGCCGGGCAAGGGCACGGCCTTCACCGCGGTGATCCCCGCCCGGGTGGCCGATCCCGAGGCCGGCGCCGCGGGCGAGGCCGGCGCGAAGGCCGCCGCGAGCCCCGCGCCGCCGGGCGCCGTGGCCGACGCCCCGGTTGCGGATCCCCACGCGCCCGTGGTGCTGGTGATCGACGACGATCCGGGCGTCCTCGATCTGCTCAATCGGACCCTGAGCCGCGAAGGCTATGCCGTTCGCACGGCATTGAACGGCCGCGACGGGCTGGCGCTCGCGCGCGAACTGCGCCCCAAGCTGATCACCCTCGATGTCATGATGCCGAGCATCGACGGCTGGTCGGTCCTGACCACCCTCAAGGCCGATCCGGCCACCCGCGCCATTCCGATCGTCATGATCTCCGTGATCGACGACAAGCCGCTCGGCCTGTCGCTCGGCGCGGCCGACTACCTCACCAAGCCGGTGGAACGCGAACGGCTGGCCGAAGTGCTGGCGCGCCATGCCCCGCGCGACGCCGCGCGCGTCGTCCTGATCGTCGAC
>CAZWMF010000736.1:0-306 GCA_964634535.1 uncultured Opitutaceae bacterium
GCCCCGGGCAGGGCCACCGGCACGCGGTCGCCGACCTGGTAATTCTGGGCGCCGCACACGATGGTCTTGAGCCCTCCGGCCGGGCCAATGTCCACCTGGCAGATCGAGAGCTTGTCGGCGTTGGGGTGCCGATCGCGCGCGCGCACTTCGCCCACCACCACGTGATCGAGGACGGGCGCGCCGGTCGAAGCCACGGCCTCCACCTCGAAGCCCAGCAAGGTGATCGCCTCGGCCACTTCGGCCGGGCTGCCCTCGAGCGCGGCGTAATCCTTGATCCACTGCAGGGAGATCTTCACGCGAGTTGGC
>CAZWMF010000736.1:316-1999 GCA_964634535.1 uncultured Opitutaceae bacterium
GTTGGCTTAAGAACCGCCGATCGTTCTGGTAAAAGGCCCGGATGTCGTCGATGCCGTAGAGGATCATGGCGAGCCGCTCGATGCCCATGCCGAACGCGTAGCCCGTCCAGACCGCCGGATCGTAGCCCACGCTCGAGAATACGGCCGGATCGACCAGGCCGCAGCCGCCGATCTCGATCCATTCTTTCTTTACTTTCGGCAGGTGGCGGGCCCCCAGATCGACTTCGAAGCTGGGCTCGGTGTAGCCAAAGTAGTGCGGACGGAACCGGGTCTTGGTGTCGGGCCCGAGCAACGCGGCAAACAGGTAATCGATCAACGCCTTGAGATCGCGCACGGTCACGCCACGATCGACATAAAGGCACTCGATCTGGTGGAAGTTCGCGCTGTGCGAGGCGTCGGTTGTGTCGCGGCGGTAGGCCCGCCCCGGCGAAATGATCCGGATCGGCGGCGGGCCCTTGAGCATCTCGCGAATTTGCACCGACGAGGTGTGGGTGCGCAGCAGATACTTCTCGCCGGGGTTGCGCCGGGCCACGTTGCCGAACCGGGCCGCCTCGGGGAAGTAGAACGTGTCCTGCGTGTCCCGGGCCGGGTGATCGGCGGGGGTGTTGAGCGCGTCGAAGCAGTAGAACTCGGTCTCGACCTCCGGCCCGTCGGCCACGGCGAAGCCGACCTTGCGCAGGAGGCGGCAGACTTCCTCGCGGACCCGCGTAAGCGGGTGATAGGTGCCCGGCCCCGGGTCGGGCGAGGGCAGGGTGATGTCGGGCGCCGGTCCCAGCTGGGCGGCCAGCTCGGCCTGCTCGATCCGCCGCAAGGCTTGGTCGAGCAGGGTTTGCAGGCGGCCCTTGGTCTCGTTGACGAGCCGGCCCACCGCGGGCTTTTCTTCCTTGGGCACGGCGCCCATGCGCTTCATGAGCGCCGTGAGTTCGCCGTGCGGCCCGACGAATCGGGCCTTCGCGGCCTCGAAGTCGGGCCGGCTGTTCACGGCAGGCAGCTCGCTGGCCGCCTTGTCGAGAAGCGAGGAAAGGAGGTCCTGCATCGCGGGTCGCCCGGCGACGCCGGCCGTCAGGCCTTGGCGGCGGCGGACTTTGCCTTGAGCGCTTCGCGCGCCACCTGGACGAGGGCGGCGAAGGCGGCCTCGTCGCGGATGGCCAGGTCGGACAGAACCTTGCGGTCCAAGTCGATCTGGGCCGCGTGCAGCCCTTCGATGAATCGGCTGTAGCTGATGCCGGCGCCGCGACAGGCGGCGTTGAGCCGGACGATCCACAGGCCGCGCCATTCCGCCTTCTTCTTCTTGCGGTCGCGGTAGGCGTATTGCCAGGCATGCTGCACCGCTTCTTTGGCGTAGCGGTAGAGCTTCGATTTGTTGCCGAAGTAGCCCTTGGCGTAATTCAGCGTCTTCTTGCGGCGCTTGCGCGACGCGGGGGAGTTAGTTGCACGAGCCATGTTGGTGGTATCCTTTTGGTTTGGTGCGCCGGCGGGTCGGCTGTAGAATCACCCGCCTGGCGTGGAGTTGGGACGAGAGCCCCGGGTCAGAGCCCGAAGGGCAGACAGCGTTTGAGGGGACCGGCGTGGCCTTCGGCCACGAGTTTGTCCTTCTTGGCCCGGCGTTTCTGCTTGGTGGTCTTGGAGGCCAACAGGTGGCGAAAGCCGGGAGTGCGGCGCACCAGCTTACCCTTGGAGGTG
>CAZWMF010000737.1:0-1999 GCA_964634535.1 uncultured Opitutaceae bacterium
ATAAGCGCAAGAGCGTCACCCTGGTCCACAAGGGCAACATCATGAAATTCACGGAAGGCGCCTTCCGCGACTGGGGTTATCAGGTGGCCAAGGATCTATTCGGGGCGGTCGAAATCGACGGCGGCCCCTGGTGCCGGATTCCCGAGGGCAAGCCCGGCGCCGGCCTCGTGATCAAGGATAGCATCGCCGACATCACCCTGCAGCAGGTGCTCACCCGGCCCACCGACTTCGATGTCATCGCCACGCTCAACCTGAATGGCGACTACCTGTCCGACGCCCTGGCCGCGCAAGTCGGGGGCATCGGCATCGCGCCCGGCGGCAACGTCAACTATATTTCCGGGCACGCCATCTTTGAGGCAACCCACGGCACCGCACCGAAATACGCCAACAAGGACGTGGTCAATCCAGGCTCGGTCGTCCTTTCCGGCGAGATGATGTTCCGGTACCTGGGGTGGGGCGAGGCGGCCGATTTGATTCTCAAGGGTCTGAACGGCGCCATCGGTTCTCGGCGGGTGACCTACGATTTCGCGCGACAGATGGAAGGGGCATCGGAAATCAAGTGCAGCGCCTTTGGGGAAAATATCATCTCCCATATGTAATCGGTTTGGGTGCAGCTGCTTAGTTTAGCAGCTGCTCCGCTTTTCACTCGCCTCGGCGCGGCTTTTGGGCATGCTGGCGAGCTCGATTCCATGACTACCGGCTTCGAGCGTTGGGCCCGCACATCCGAAATGACTGATCGGAATAAACCGGGTCGGGCGTGCCCGCGCGGCATGTTGCCTCCAATTATGCCCGTTTTTTGCCAAAATCGGCCGGTCATCGATCGGGCCGTTCGGTTATCCTAATCGGGTCATGAAGCGCCGATTCCTCCTGGGCCTGGCTTTGGTCTGCGCGTGTCCCGCGCTCGCCTCTGTGCAGGTGCGAAACAATGTCGTATATGGGATGGCCGATGGCCATCCGCTCCTGCTCGACGCCTGCACGCCCGACGGTCCGGGCCCCTACGCCGCGGTCATTCTCGTACATGGGGGCGGATGGATGCTGGGCAACCGGCGCGGCGACACCCGCAGCTTGTTCGCCCCGCTCACCCAGGCCCACCTCGCGTGGTTCTCGATCGAGTATCGCCTGGCGCCGGCCTACCGCTATCCGGCCTGCGTCGACGACGTTAAAACCGCGATCGTTTGGGTCAAGGCCCATGCCGGCGAATTCAATATCGACCCGCGGCGCATCGCCCTGCTGGGTGAATCGGCCGGCGGACACCTGGTGAGCTTGGCCGGGATACAGGCGACGCCCGCGACCCGCGTTGCGGCCATCGTGGATTTCTACGGATCGTCCGACCTGGTCGCGCAGGTGCGCCAAAAGGGGAAATTGACCCGCGACATCGTCGCCTTGTTTGGCCGGTCCGCCGTCGATCCCCAATTGGTGACGCTGATGCAGGCGGCCTCGCCGGTCACCTATGTGCATGCCGGCCTGCCCCCGTTTCTCATCGTGCACGGCACGGCCGACCCCATCGTGCCGTACGCCCAGGCAGTCGAATTGGCCGAGCGGCTCCGGGCCTGCGGCGACCCCTGCGAGTTGATGACGATCCCCGGTGGCAATCACGCCATGGGGAACTGGGGCCGGATCGAGCCGGATTTTCGGGTGCGCGTCGCCCAGTGGATTGTAAAGACGCTGGCGGTCCCTGGACCGGTGTACGCCGCCGTGCCGGTTAAGGCGGGCGTACCGATGCCCCGCTAACGACCCGGCGGTCAAGGCACAAAAAGGGCGCAGCCGGGAATTCTCCCGAGTGCGCCCGATTGAGAAATCCGCTCGGAACCGGTCAGGCCGAAAAGACGAACTTCCGCCGGAAGGCCGCCAACGCCCCGAGGGCGACGCCGATCAAGACCAGGCTCGACGAGGCATCCGGAGCGGAAGCGCCGTTTACCACGATGTTCCCGCCGAAGAAGCCGATAAAGCCGCCGCCGCCGTGAAATTCCGATTCGTTCGGGAAGGCCACCGTGCCGCC
>CAZWMF010000738.1:0-1989 GCA_964634535.1 uncultured Opitutaceae bacterium
GCAACGCCCAAACCGCTATGCCGATGGCTCCCGCTCCAAACGCGGCCACGCCAACATTGCGCAGCAAACGACGCCGCGCGCCGTCCTCGGTCAAAGGGCACGAGAGGGCGGCGCCGAAAAGGAATCCGCCGACCAGACCACCGATGTGAGCGGACAGATCGATGCCGGGCACCAAACCAAAGGCCAGATTGGCCAAGACGAACACCCCGCCGGATTTGCGCAGCCGCAGGACGAGCGGGCGGGGCACCGTGTGATGGTAGCGAACGAGATAGCCAAACAACGCGCCATACAGGCCGAAAATCGCTGCGGAGGCGCCGACCGACACCGTATCGGGATGAACCAACGCGCTGGCCAGCGAGCCCGCCAATCCGGCGAGCACGTATACGACGATGAATCCGGCGTTGCCCAGCAGCCGCTCGACGAACCGACCGATATCCCAAAGCACGACCATATTCATTGCGATGTGCACGATGCCGACATGGACGAACATCGAGGTGAACAGGCGCCAGGGCTGGCCATAATCCGGGCCCAGGGCTCCGAAGTTTCCGCCCCAGATAACCAGGTCCCGCGTCTGGGGTTCCAGGAAACTCACGCCCGAGACGACCATCGCCAGAAACACGAGCGCATTGATGGCAACGAGGGTCGGCGTCGCCCAAACCCGCGGCGTGAACCGATGGGCCTGATAGGCGAATTCGGCGGGCGAGGCGGGTTCGGGACTCATGCCGCACAGGCTAGGCGATGAACCCCGCTCGGGCGAGCACTCTAACCGTTTGATTTATAAACGATTGAATCTGAATCGCTCCAGCCACCGACCCGCGTGCCGTTGTAGGTTAACACGGTCGTGCCACCTGGAATCGAACCCGGGCCCGGCCTGACCGACTTTTGGGTCTCATGATCTCCGCACGGATAAGATTGCCCAGAATCCTTGCGGTCGCCGCGGCTATCGCGGTGGCCGGATTGATTCTTGGGCTGGCGTGGAGGTCGCGCCATGCCGAATCGGCGGGGGCGTGGTGGCTGCGCGCGGGCATCGTCCTCGGCGCCGGCGTCGGGTGGTATCGCTGGCGGACCTTGGATCTCCAGCGCCAGAAGGAGCGCCTGGAAGAGGCGGTCGCAGAGCGCACACGGGCGCTGGCGGCGAGTGAATCGGCCCTGCGCGCCTCGCAGGAAAAATACGCCAAGGCCTTCGCCACGCAGCCGGAGGCGCTGTCGCTCAACCGACTCTCGGACGGCGTGTTCATCGAGGTAAATCCCGGCTTCTGCCGCACGATGGGCTATGCGTTCGAGGAAATCGTCGGCCGTTCCTCCCTGAAGGACGGCCTCAACCTTTGGGTCGATCCGGCGGACCGGCTCCGCCTGCTCGCCCAATTGAAGGAGCGGGGCGAAGTCAATGGCTTGGAGGCGGCGTTTCGCCGCAAGGACGGCGGGATTCGCCGGGGGCGCCTGTCGGCGGTCGTCGTCGAGATCGGCGGCGAGCCCTGCATGTTTTGCATCAATCGGGACGTCACGGAGCAGCGCCAACTCGAGGAGCAGCTGCAGCACGCCCAAAAGCTCGACGCCATCGGCCGGCTGGCGGGCGGCGTGGCCCACGATTTCAACAATATCCTCACCTCCACCCTGATGCAGGTGAACCTGCTGCTCGACCGGCCCGGGTTGGATCCGGAGGTCCACGACGCGCTCCGCGAGCTCGAAAAGGACGCCAATCGGGCCGCCGCCCTGACCCGGCAGCTGCTGACCTTCAGCCGCCAACAGGTGGTCAAAGTGCATACGATCGATCTCAATTCCATGCTGGGCAATCTTTTCCAAATGCTGCGTCGGCTGTTGGGCGAGACCATCCGGCTGGACCTGCAGCTCGCCCCCGGCACCTTGTGGATCGAGGCCAACGCCGGAATGATCGAACAGGTCGTGACCAATCTGTGCGTCAATGCCCGCGACGCCATGGCGCCCCAGGGCGGGCGGCTGACGATCGAAACCAGCCGGCAGCGCCTGGGA
>CAZWMF010000739.1:0-1989 GCA_964634535.1 uncultured Opitutaceae bacterium
CCAATCGTCCAGAATCCGCTCCCCAGGCCGGGACTCGCCTGAATCTGGTAGGCAGAAATCGGCGGCGCCGGGCTCCCTGTCGGGACCGAGGCGGCATAGATGTTTTGTGAGGTTGGAAGGTAGGACGGTCCGAGCTCGCTCACCCATCCGGGGAGGTTGGGCAGGTCAATGAGCGTTACCTGCACGGCGTCATTGAGCGCCGTGTTGACCAGCACGGAGGCAATGCCTGGAAGAGTTTGCCCGGTGGGATTGTTGAGGGTGGTCAGAATATAAATATCGAGACCTGCGGCAAATGTCCCGGCCCCAGGGTCGCGTATCAGCACCGGCGCCGGCGGAGGTGCGAGCCGGTTCGCCAGAACCATCGTTTTTTCTTTCCAGGTCACCGGCACCAGGCCCGCGGCGATCTGTGCCGGCGAAAGTACCTCAACGACAATTCCGCCCTCGGTCAAGGGCCAAACAGGCTCGACCGGACCCGTAGCACCATTATTCTGCGCCTGGTAGGTATGACCGTTCCCTGTCGACGGCGAGCCGGGCGTCACCACCTCGTTTTGGTAAACGACGGTGATGTTAGGCGTCCAGTGAAAGCCGAACGGCTTTATTCCGAAAGGATTAAGGGAGAGAGTAAGCGGGTCAAAACAGCTCATACCCGAGAGGGAGTTAACTAAATCGCTGTAAGCCGACCAGAGTTTATTTCCGGCCGACGCATCTATCCTGTGCGCCTTCGTGGGAGGCGTGAAGTTGCCCGCGGGCACTTTGATTAGGCGGCCGGTTCCTACCGGCGACTCGCGCATGAAGTTGCCGGCGTAGTCGAAAGCGATCGGCATTTGAAAAAACGCCTGGGTCGCGATCTCCGGCTCAAACTCAAACCCGAACAGGCCCGTAATTGGCACTGTCGGGGCGACGCCTTGCATGGCCAAGTTGATGCCGGCGCGCGTCACTGCGCACGTCGGACCGCCTGAATCTCTCGTAAAGTCATTGTTACGGCACACCGCGGCCAATCCCATAGGCAGGTTCGTCGGATCGTCTTGATCGACCTGCCCAAGGAATCGGTTGAACGGGACCGGCTTCCCGAACCATTGCATTACTGACCCCGGCTACTGCAGTGGAAGCTCTACGAAAATGGTCACGCTGCCGGCCAACTCTGCGGCGGTATAAGCTGCGTTGGTCGCCTTCTCAGCGCCGCCGGGCTCAAACATCTGCACCCCCAGATTGTTGAGCGCGGGGTTTGCGTTTGGCTTCAACTGCACGTAACTGCCGCCGAGCTGCGTCGAAAACACTCCCACATTCTTGGGCGGGAAGCAAAGTGGTTGATCGTAGTTGAAATTGGGGTCGCTCACGTTTGACGGCGTGAGGTCGCAAATGTCTCCGACGCCGTTCGCACCGTAGTCGCCGGAGAATGTGAGTTTGAACAGTAAGCCCTTCGAGTTGTTATGCTCGGTCGGGCCGGCATAGGCTACAGAAATCATGATTGTCTCCTCTTTCAGGGTTACTCAGGCCCAGAACCAATAACCACCACCGTAGCCGGAGTGGCCACCCATTCGGCCGAGTCGTCTCGGGTTGCGTTGCGTTTGGCGGATAATATCCGCAATGATGTCGTCCAGGCCCGCAATCGCCATTTCAGCGTAGCCAGCCAGAACCGCGGGATTGCTGCGCTCAACTCCTGCCACCGCTGCCGCGGCCACCGCTGTCGTTTCAGACATCTTGGAATACGCAACCAAAACATCCTCATCCTTCTGCAGAGGCGGCGGGTTAAACCGGCCGTACACTTTCACGTCGATCGGCCCATTGACCGGAGTGATGGAAAGCTGTTGACCCATCCACACAAAAGAAACGCGGGTCTGATTCCACCCCGGCGTGATGCCTGGGGGTTGAACATTCGGAAGCACATCGACCGGGCCGCGCGCCGCGGTATACCACTGCGGCGGCTGCCCAGCCGTCTTAACCCAGAGCTCGAGCGGGTCGGAGAGCCCGAATAGAGGTTGACTTAGC
>CAZWMF010000740.1:0-1978 GCA_964634535.1 uncultured Opitutaceae bacterium
ACAGAAGCAGCGATTCGTCCGTGGGGGTCAGCCAGGATGCGGTCCCGAAGTTACGGGAAGTCGTCAAGACCCACCACGGCATAAAAATGCCGTAGATCCAGATCGGAACCAGCGTGCGGAGCGGGCGGGTGATGACTCCCACGAGTCGAATTTGCGAGAGGACCGATTTAGTCATGGGTATGCTTGGTCGCGTTAGGTGAAGATGAAATTGAGCGTTTGGTCAGGTCGACCGTGGGGAGCCGAAGCAGCCGACCAAATCCCGGCGGCAATAGAGGCGATCGAAGATTCGGCGACCCACGACACCGGCGATTGCGATGGCCGCCGCGGCGACCGTCAGGCCCCAGGGAGTGAGGACCCATGGCGCCCAGATCGGCTCGCGGGCGTGCAGGACGATGGCGATCAGCGCGAGCAGGACGATGTTGGCGAAGTCGTGCGCTTTGCCCGGCCAGAGGACACCGTGCAGCAGCATGATCGGCACCGTTCGCTGCGGACGAACGATCCGTACAAACTGCCGGACTTGGGCCGCGACCGTCATGGTCACCGGCCGTCCTTTCGGCCTTCGACCAGCAGCGGGAATATTTCCTCGAGGGCGAGCGGGCGGACAACCAGATCGGCGCCGTGCGCCTCCGCCAGACGGCGGCCGGTGTCGGCGTCGGCGCCCCGCACCTTGAGGCGGACGACGCGGTCGCCGCCCTGGCAATCCCGGACGTAGGCTTGGGCAAAGCGCGCGGGCAGTCCACCTTGGCGCGCGCTGAGCGTCCACTCGGCAAAGTCCTCCAGCAGGGTATCGTAGGGCGCGTTTTCCACGAGCGCGCCGTCGTGCAGGCAGAGGATCCAGTCCATGATCTTTTCCACGTCGGTCAGGATGTGCGAGGAGATGACGACCGTGCAGCCGGTGTCGCGCAGGAGGTCGATCAGGATGTTGAGCAGGCGGGAGCGCACGATCGGGTCGAGCGCGCTCATCGGCTCGTCGAGGAGCAAGAGGGCCGGCCGATGGCAGAGCGCGATCAGCAGCGACACCTTTTGCCGATCCCCGGTGCTGAGCAGCGCGATCCGGCGCGCGGGGTCCAGTTCAAGGTCGGCGAGCAGGCGCTGCTCGAACGCGCGGTCCCAACTCGCATAGAAGGAGCCGACGAAGTCGAGGTGCTGGCGCACGCTCATCCATTCCAGGCAGGAGCCTTCCTGCTGGACGACGCCCAAGCGGGCCAGTTCGGTCTCGCCCAGGTCCGCGGCCGCGACGCCCAGCGTGCGGCAGGAGCCGCTGGTCGGAAGCAGGAGCCCCGAGGCCAGGTTGAGCAGCGTGCTCTTGCCGGCGCCGTTGCGGCCAAGCAGGCCGACGACCCGGCCGGCGGGGATCTCGAAGCTGATGTCGCGCAGGGCGGCGCGCCGTCCGAACGATTTGCCGAGACGCTCGGCGATCAGGGGAGAGGTGAGGGTGGGGGTCTCAGTCGTCATGGTGATTTTTGGTCAGGAGTGCTTGGAAAATGCGCAGGGCCTCGTCGGCGGGAATCCGGAGCTGGCGGGCCATCGCCGCCGCCGCGAGCAGCGCATCGCGCAGCGGCGCGACGCGCGCGCTGTGTTCGCCGATTCCGGTTTGCTCGCGCACGATCAGGGTCTGCCCCCGGCGTCGCTCGAGGACGCCTTCCATTTCCAATCGGGCGTACGCCTTGCTGATCGTCATCGGGTTTAGCCGAAGCTCTTCGGAAAGTCCCCGGGTCGATGGCATTTCGGTTCCGGCCGGAAGCACCCCGGCCGCGACCTGAAACTTCACCTGATCCACGATCTGCCGAAAGATCGGACTCAATGAACCCGGCGTAATGTCAAAGTCGAATGCCATGGGGTTAACTGTACTATTTGAGATAGTACACATAGAGCAGTCAAAGTCAACAAAAAAATGAGTCCCGCCAGCCTCTGGTGCACCCCACGGCCCCCTCCCCCCCCCGCGCGGGCGGGCGGCGCCGGGGCCCCCGGGCGCCCC
>CAZWMF010000741.1:0-321 GCA_964634535.1 uncultured Opitutaceae bacterium
ACCGACAGGTTGCCGAGCCGGCCGGGACTGGACGGATTCAACACCGTGTTCAACTGCACGCCGTTGCTGGTGACCGAGCTGTTGGCATTGCTCACCACGCAGGTGTAGGTTCCGGCATTGAGATTGCTGGCGCCGGTGAGGAGCAGGGTGGGCCCCGTGGCCCCGGCCGCGTTGCCCTGCGAGACGTTCTGGCCGTTGAGCTTCCACTGGTAGCTGGTCGCATTGCTCGCCCCGACCGTCAAGGCCACGGTGGTCCCGCTGGCGGAGCCGTTGATCGTGATCGAATTGCCGATCGAGTTCGGCTGGGTGAGGATGACCGGG
>CAZWMF010000741.1:331-1970 GCA_964634535.1 uncultured Opitutaceae bacterium
ATCGCCAGGCCGGCGCTGTTGTAGACCTGGACGGAATAGGCGCCGACATCCGCGGTCGCCAGATTGGTGATGGTTAGGGTCGTCCCGTTCTGACTGGTGATATACTTGACGCCATCAATGTTCAACGGCTGGCCCTCGAAGGCCCAAACGCTCTGGGTTGGGGTGGAGTTGTTGCCGCTCGCCGGGGTATAGTTGGCGCTGAAGCTCACGCTTGAGCCCAGCGGCCCGGAAGCATTGGCCGGCTGCTGGGTAATGACGGGAGCCGCCGGCTGACTGGAAGCCTGGGCCGTGATGTAGAATTCGGTGTAGTTGCCGAAAATCCCGGCGACCGGCACTCCGGGAACGACGGTCGTGTTGAGCGTGGCGACGGTGTCGAATTCCAACGTCGCTTGATAGATCAGGCCCGGCGTCAGGGTGCGGGCGGGGATCAGATAAGTAGTAAACGGCGTGGCGGATTGCGTGCTGCCGCCGACCCCTACGGTCGCGTATTGCTGCTTGAGGTTGATGTTATCATTGCCGGTCATGCTCTGCACCTTGAGGGTCATCAGCCCGGCCACCTGCCCGCCCGAGGTCGAGGCATAGGTTGAAAACGAGGGAAACTGCAGGGTGTTGTCCACCGCGGAATTCATAACGAGGACATTGTTCTGCCAGTTGCCGCCGACCACCTGCGGCACAGTGGGCGGGTACAGATCGCTCGGCAGCGAAATCGAGATCGTGGGATTGCCGCTGGAGGTGATCTGGTAGGTGCCGTCCGGGTAGGCGGCATCGAAGGCCGACTTGGTCGAGAAAAGGCCGTTCAAGGAGTAAGCTTGATTGTTGGCATTGTACGGTACAGCGGTGGCGGCGAGGCCCGGGGGCGTGACTGTGGCCGCTTCGGTGGCTTGAATTGAGCCGGAGTACTCGGGGATGCTTGGAACCCCGCCGAGCGTCGGGGTGGCCGAGCTGGTCTGGAAATAAACTGCCTGTTTCTCGACCGAGAAGATGGATGTGCCGGCGTGCAAGGCTGCCGGACCGAGAAGCGGGAGGAGCGCGGAAAGGCGCAAGCGAGAATAACTCATGATAAGGACTCGAGGTTGAACGCAGCAGTCCCGCGGCCACCGGCAGGGCCGATCGCGCCGGAATGGTACGGTCGGCGGGTTAACCCGTCGGAGACGGGCACGGCGGCTGGAACGGGGCTTGCTTTTAGCCCGGCCGGTGAGGCTGGGCAAGTCTGATTCTCGGAGACTGCACTTTGACGCAGCGGGATGGGGCCCGCCTGCAAAACTATGGCACCTCGTCGACCTCCACCAGGCCGGTGCCGGCCGGTCGGAGATGAATTCATGCGCCCTTACCGTCGGGAAAACGGGCTTTTGGTTCCGAGATTTTTGCCCGAACCGGGGGTTGCGTCTAGTCGGCGAGCGGGCCCTGGGCGATTCCGTTCCGAGGACCCCCGCTCAGCGGGCCTCGGATCTGCGGCCAACAGGCAGCTAGGGCGACCTCGGCCGGAACGACCGGGCGGCGATGCCGGCTCGGCTGGAAGCCCGGGCGGCGGGCCGGTCTACTTGGCCTTGGCGACTTCGACCGCGTAGACTTCGATCGGCCCACGGAAGTTGGAGCGGAAGACCACCCACTTCCCGTCGGGCGTGAACATGCCGTTGGG
>CAZWMF010000742.1:0-1968 GCA_964634535.1 uncultured Opitutaceae bacterium
CAACGGGGAAAGCGCGACGGCGACATCGGCACGGAACAGGTGCCCATCAGCCAATATTTTCAGCTTCAGCCGGAATTTTGCCGTGGCAATGTTTTCGCGTTGGGAACCGACCGATTTACCGTGCGGGCAAAGCCAGCCACGATCGCGGGCCTCGTACCCGCCGGTTCACGGCTCGCCTTGGCCGATGCGCGGCATTGGTGCGACCCGGCCGTGTTTCTGGCCGACCGGGTCTCGCCGGCACCCGAATTGCCGATCCTGGTCGGTCGCGTTCCCTTGACTGCCGGCCGGTCCTACCTGCTCTCCTTGCAACGCATCTCAGTCGAGCCGGCCGCCGCGCCCGACCTTCCGATCTACCGGGAAGTGGCCGCGAATCGCCCGGAGACAATCGGCCCCACGGAATCGCCCGCGACATCCCCGGAGTTCTCCGCAGCCGATCTGCCGGGGCATTGGGCGGAATCCGAGGCGCACGTCCAGGCGCTCCGGGCGCGCGTCGCCGTCGATACGCCCGATGCCTTCATCAACGCGGCCGTCGGGGCGCTCAACGTCGCCGCCGACGCGCTGTGGGACCGGCGCCAGCAGGGCATCATGCATGGAGCCATCGCCTGGCGCACGCGGCTTCTCGGCTGGCGCGGACCCTATGTCCTCGACGACCTCGCCTGGCACGATCGGGCGCGAATCAACGCCCTCTATTGGGCCAGCCGGCAGAACCGCGATCCCATCCGCCCCGGGGTACCGCCGCCCGATGAACGGACCAATCTCGCCCGCAACGAGGCGGGCCTGCACACGAACGGCGATATCTCGGGCAGCCACTATGACATGAACCTCGTCTACATCGACGCGGTGTTTCGCCACCTGCGCTGGACCGCTGATCTCGAATTTGGGCGAAAGATGTGGCCGGTGATCGAACGCCACCTGGCGTGGGAACGCCGGCTCTTTCGCCGCGAATTCGGACCGGAACGACTGCCCCTCTACGAAGCGTATGCCGCAATTTGGGCGAGCGACGACCTGCAGTACGACGGCGGCGGCACGGCCCACGCGTCGGCGTACAATTACTTCCACAATCGCATGGCCGCGGAACTTGCGACCCGGATCGGTGCCGACCCGGCGCCATATACCCACGAGGCCGACCTTATCGCCCGAGGAATGCGCACGTTGCTCTGGCAGCCGGCGCTCGGTCAATTCGCCGAAAACAAGGACCTGCTCGGGCGCCAGCTGGTCCATCCCAGCATAGGCCTCTGGACCTTCTATCACACCGTCGACTCGGAGGTGCCGACGCCGGCTGAAGCTTGGCGGATGACCGAGCAAGTGGACCGCGATATCCCCCATATACCCGTACGCGGGCCCGGCGTGCCACCCGGCCTTTACACCCTCGCGGAAACCAATTGGATGCCCTACGATTGGTCCGTCAACAACGTCGTAATGGCCGAGGCCCTCCATACGGCCTTGGGTTTTTGGCAAGCCGGCCGCCCGGAGGAAGCCTGGCGGATAATGCGGGGGTCGGTGCTCGCCGCCATGTACCTGGGAATCTCACCAGGTAATGTGGGCACGTTATCGTATCTTGACGTCTATCGCCGCGAATCCCAGCGCGACTTCGGCGACGGCGCCGGTGTGCTGGCGCGGTCCCTGATCGAGGGTCTGTTCGGTGTCCGGCCCAATGCGCTCGAGGGTGAACTCACTCTGGCACCGGGGTTTCCATCCGATTGGGACCGAGCCAGCCTCCGGCATCCCGACCTGGACTACTCTTTTCGCCGCGTGGGCGAGCGCGACACCTACGTCGTCACCGCCCGCTTTCCTCATCCTCTGCGCCTTCGACTGCTGCTCGGCGCCGATCGCGCCGGCGTCCGTTCGGTCGTAATCGACGGACATCCGGCCCCATGGCGCCAGCTACCCAATCCCGGTCCCGGCCTGCGAATCGCAATCGACGCCCCGGCGGAGGCTCACACGGAAATCGCCGTTACCTGGATGGGA
>CAZWMF010000743.1:0-1962 GCA_964634535.1 uncultured Opitutaceae bacterium
TCCAGGTGGCCGCGTAGCGCTGGCCCCCGAGAAAATTGGACCGGGTCAGCACGAACGGGCGCCGGTCCGGATTCGCCGCGGCGATGCCCGCCCGGCTGGCCTCCGTCATCAACATGCCGTACACGTTGTGGTATTGCGCGTGCGGACCGGCTTTCAGGCCGCCGCCCCCCCGGTGCCACGCGTCGATCGGCATCGTCTTGGTCGGCACGTCGAAAACCGACGGCTCGTTCATGTCGTTCCAAATGCCGTCGGCGCCATGCGCCAGGTAGCCGCGGTAGAGGCCGGCCCACCAGGCGCGGGTCTCCGGCCGGGTGAAATCCGGAAAGACGCACGCGCCCGGCCAAACCTTGCCCTGAAAGGCGGAGCCACCCGCGTCGCGGACCCAGACGTCGGCGGCCGTGCCGGTGTCGTAGACGCGATATCCCGCCTCGGCCTTCACGCCCGGATCGATCATCCACACACCCTTGAAGCCCCGGGCGTGCAGGTACGCGCTCAGTCCCGACGGGTCGGGGAATTCCCGGGGGTTGAAGGTGAAGATCCGGTATCCGTCCATGTAATCGATGTCCATCCAGAGGACGTCGCAGGGGATTCGGCGGCGCCGGAATTCGTCGGCGATCTGGCGGACCCGCGCGTCGGGATGATACGACCAGCGGCACTGCTGGTAGCCGAGCGCCCAGCGGGGCGGCAGGGGCAGGGTGCCGGTCAATTCGGCCAGCCCCCGCAGCACCTCGGCCGGCGAGGCCCGGTCGATCACGATGACGGGGAAAGCCGGCGCGTCGCTCGTAAACTCGATGCCGTTCGCCAGATTCAGATCGGCCCGCCAGGGGGTGTCGGCGATGACGCCGAAGGCCCGCCCGTCCGGGCGCACGCCCAGCACCCAGGGATGCGACTGGTAGAGGCGGCGGCCCCCGTCGTCCCGGTAGTTGTAGTTGTCCGTATTCCAAAGCGTGATACTGAGGCCGTTTCGCCGCAGCGGCCCGGTCACCTCGCCCGTGCCGTACAGGCTGGTGTCCGGCGGCACCGCGAGCGTCATGCGCGTGCGCGCGCCCACCCGGGAGAACTGGGGACGCAGGCGCCACCCCGCGGGCAGCGCCGCCCGGACCCGCGGGGCGGCCACGAGACAGAGCGACGGCGGCAGCGTGTCCGCCGTCAGTTCCGCCGGCCAGAACAGGGCCACCCCCTCGCCGATAATTCCCGCTCCGGTCCGCTGGCCCTGTCGCGCCGAAGCTTCAGCGAAGGCGGACAATCCCGCCGCCGGGTCCGCTCGAAGACCCGGCCCGCAGCCGGTCACGCCAATCAAAAACGCCCATAAGTAACCCAACCCGCGGGGGTATCGCATGATCGCAAAACTTAGCCCAACTCCCATTCCGATGCACGGGGATTCGCGCCGGCGGCTCGGCCCGCGATATCCGCGTGTAGTAATTTGCGGTTTAGTATCTTACGGACAAATTTACCTCGCCGGTCCCGGCGCTCCCCGCGGGTGGGAATCCCGGGAGCGGGCCCGCCCCTGCCTTGGCATGGAAAAGGCTCGTGACCCCGTGGCCGGCAGAACATAATCCATCGCTTCCCAGCGTTCCAGCCCGCGTTCCGTGAATTCCGAAACCGACCTTTCCGCCATCGAGCCGCCGACCCCGTCGGAATTGTTCGCCCTCGAACTGCGTTGGTACGAAGGCCGCATGTTGCCCTATGCCGATTGGCTCATGGTCTTTCTCGAGCGCCACCGGGCGGAAATCCTGGCCCTGGCGGCCGGTTCGCGCGAGGCCGGGGCCTTGGTGGCGGCCACCAAGCAATTGATCGTCCAGCGGGGCACGCTGCATCTGGCCGGGGAGCTAAAGGACCAGGTTGGCGAAATCGAAAAGGAGCTCTGGTATTGCGGCGAGCGGGGCGATCGCGACCGGGCGCGCATCCAGCAGGAGTGGACGGCGGCCCACGCCGTCGCCTGGCGCCGCTGGCGCATCAAGG
>CAZWMF010000744.1:0-1961 GCA_964634535.1 uncultured Opitutaceae bacterium
CGACGGATGGATGCCCGGTTCCGGCTTTGGCCACAGGGCCTGTTCAATCCGGCTGCACAGCCGGGCCAGAGCGACCGAGGGATTGTCCACGACCACCAGGAGCTGGTTGGTCAGCGGCTCGCCCTCGTAGGTCGGCGGAATCAACACGACCGACGCGCGCGTGGCCGCCACGGCCGCCCGATACTTGGAGTTGCCGAGAAACGACAGGTCGCCGGCCTGGGCGGAGTCCAACGCCGCGATGCCCCGGACGATGTCCGTCGTGGCCCCGCGGGTCTGCAGGGGACGCACCGCGGCGACGATTTCTTCGGGCCCGAGCGCGATGTCCATACTGGCAGCGTGCGCTTTTTTGGATTCGGGGCTAGCGCGAAAACCGGGCCATCCGCAAAAATGCCAAGGCCCCGTTCGCGCTGGAACGGGGCCTTGCAAAATGAGCCGGTGGATTACTGCGAAACGCCGGGCACCGTGATCTTCGGCACCACGGTCGAGCTCGAGCTGGAACTCGGGGCGGCCGCGGGTTCGGCGGGCAACGCCGGGAGGTTCGCCGGGCGGTTCTTGTTGATCTCGTCGACGACTTCCTGGGTGATGTCGTAGGACGGATCGGCAAAGATGGTCGAGCCGCGGTCCAGGACCAGCGTGGCGCCATGGCGCTTGGCGACCGTGATGGCCACCTTGGAGACCTCGTCGACGATCATGGTCCGGAACTGGATCACCCGCTGCTGCATGAGCTGCTGCGTGTCGTTCTGGAATTTCTGGCGCTCCTGCAGCTTCTGCTGGAGCTGCGCATTCTTCTGCTGGCCCTCGGACACGGCCTTGGCCTTGGCATCGGCGGTGGCCGTCGGGTTGTTGCTCTGATCCTGATCTTCCTTGATCTGGTTATAGAGATCCTGGGCGTCCTTGGTCAGGACATCGAATTCCTTCTGGGCTTTCTCGCTGTCGGAACGCCATTTGGCCTCTTCGGTCTGGGTTTCATAGTGGCCCTTGACGACCTTCTGCATGTCGACGACCGCGATCTTGGGACCGTCGTCCGCCCGGGCCATTAGTGCCACGGATCCGAAGACGCCGCAGGTAAGGAGTAATTGGGTGAGTTTCTTCATGACAAGTTATATGAGGATAAAGAGTAGAGCAGAGCAGAATCAGAACCGCGTGCCAAAGGAAAAATTGAACTGGTTGCCGGCCTTGTTGTGGTAGAAGTTGTCGCCTCGCACCGGAATGCCGTAGTCGAGGCTCAGCGGGGCGCCCATGACGAAGAGGCGCACGCCCAAGCCAAAGTCATCCTGATAGTTGCTGACGTTAAAATCGTAAGATCCGGGATTTACAAAACCCACGTCATAAAAGGCCGCGATCCGGATGGGACTGACGACGTCGAGCGAATATTCGGCGGTGAACATGCCCGAAGTCTTGCCGCCGATCGGCTCGCCATAGATGTCGCGGGGGCTCACATAGCGGTATTCAAAGCCGCGCAAATCATCCGGTCCGCCCAAATACAGAGCGTCGTAATAGGGAATCGTGACGGTCTTGCCGAAGGTTTCGATGGTGGACGCGCGCGCGACCAGGGTCAGCACCTGGCTTTGGGCTTCGAACACCTGGAAATTCTGCGAGCCGCGGAAGTCGAAGCGGTAGTAATTGTTTTCGCCGCCCAAGGGACCGCCCGCCAGGGTCGTGGTGAAACTGATGTAGTTGCCGGACGTCGGATTGATGATCTTGTCGCGGGTATCGCGCTGCAGGCCAAAGGCCAGCTTGGACTCGGTATTGTTGCCGGCGGAGCTTTGGATGATCTGGGAGGCGTTGGATTGAACGTCCTCGATCTGGATGATCTCGTAAGTGTAGGCCAGCGTGCCGTCGATCAGTTCAAATAGCCGCTTGCGCAGGGAAACCGATCCCCCGACGTCGATTTCGTTGTAATACGTGCTCAGGTAGTCCGACTGCGTCCGGAACAGGCTCGTGCCCAGATCGAGCGGCTG
>CAZWMF010000745.1:0-1961 GCA_964634535.1 uncultured Opitutaceae bacterium
GTTGGGTCGAAGCAGGTTGGAAACGACCAGGTCCTGACGCTCAACTTGGATTCCGAGGCCACGGCCGACCCCCTCAGCGTCCGGCTCGACAATCTGAGTCCGGCCGAGCCGTTTTTGGTCGCTTTCCACATGGCGCTCTACGCCGCGCTGGTGGTGTCTTCGCCGTTCTGGCTCTATTTTATGGGCGGCTTCATTGTCCCGGCGCTGCGGCCCAAGGAGCGCAGCCTAATCTTCCCCTGGCTTTTTTGGGGCGTGTTCCTGGCGCTCGTCGGCGTCCTGCTGACCTATTTTGTCCTTCTGCCCGTCGCCCTGCGGGCCGCGATCAAGTATTCGGACCTGCTGGGCTTCAATTCGACCGACTGGCAGGCCGGCGAATACATCTCGTTCGTCTGTAAGTTCATTCTCGGCATGGCGGTGGGGTTTCAATTCCCGCTCGTCGTGCTGCTGCTGGTCAAGATTGGGATCGTCACCCACAAGCACCTGGCGCACTACCGGCGGCACATGATCGTGCTGTCGCTGATCCTTGGGGCGCTGCTGACCACCCCCGATTACATCACCCAGGTCGCGATGGCAGTGCCGCTCTATATCCTTTACGAAATCTGCATTTGGATCGCGTGGTATTGGGACCGGCAAAAGCGCCGCCGCGGCGAAATCGTCGCGACCTGAAATTCGCCCGAGGACCCTCGGTGATTCAAATTTCGCTAGGGTCCTGAGAAAGAAAACCGATCTTGCGTCCATGGTCGGGCTCGGGCGATGCAGCCAGTTGACGGATCGCTTCGATTATCTCAGCCAGCTGCTGGTCATGAATGCCAACCTGAGCGTCCAGCTCGGCCAGCTTGTCGGATAGCGCCTTCTGATCGAGCACCACCCGCCGGAGAGCGACGAAGGCGCGGATAACGACCAGACTCATTTGTACGGCGCGCGGACTGTTGAGGACAGTTGCGGCCATGAGAGCGCCGTGCTCCGTGAAGGCGAAGGGCGGCTTGCGTCTGCCACCACGTCCCTTGTTCTTTGAAGTCACAGATTGTGACCTCAAAGATACAACCTATTCATGATTAAGGGGAAAACGGAAGTCGGCCGGGAATCGATCTGCATTCCGCTTCGCTGCTTGGTTTAGGGCCTTGGTTGCCACGCCATAAATTGCGGCGAGATCGTCATCGAGCAGAATGCGGGCGCCTCGAATCGTTAAGATGCGGTCCAGGATCTGGTCGACAGGAGGGCTTTCCGGGCGAGGCATGAGAGTTTGACGCCCGAGGAATATTAGCAAGGGAGAGAAACATGGCGCTGAGCCGGATTTCTCGTGCCGCCTTGCCACGCGGCCATTCCCTCCGTAGCCTGACCGTTCCATTCATGATCGCTCCAGAAACCTTAAATCACATCGAAAACATCAAGAAGCGGGCCGGCCACTTGTGGAGGTTTCTTTGACGTCGACCAAAAGCTGCGGGAAATAGAGGCGCTGGAAGCCCAGATGGGCGAACCCAAGTTCTGGGACAACGCGGAACGAGCCCAGAAGCACATCGGCCGGCTGAACGCCCTGAAGCGGTCGATCCTGCCGGTCGCCGCCTACCAGAAGAAGGTCGACGAGGCCGGCCTGATGGTGGAACTGGTCGAGGGCACGACCGGCGCCGACCACGACGCCTACGCGAGCGAACTGGACCAGACCGTCTCCGGCCTGGTCGCGGAGCTCGACCGCCTGGAGATCGCCTCCTTCCTGAACGGTCAGTTCGACCGCAACAATGCCTTCCTGTCGATTCAGGCGGGGGCGGGGGGAACGGAGTCCTGCGACTGGGCCGACATCCTCTTTCGCATGTACACCCGCTGGGCCGAGCGCCGGGGATTTGAAGTCGAGGTCCAGGATGTGCAGGTGGGCGACCAGGCGGGGATCACCAAGGCGACCCTCTACATCAAGGGCGAGAACGCCTACGGCTACGCCAAGGCCGAGCGCGGCGTCCACCGGCTCG
>CAZWMF010000746.1:0-1957 GCA_964634535.1 uncultured Opitutaceae bacterium
CGATCGGCCAGACCAGCGTTGGCATCCTGCAGACGATCGACAATGAACCGTGTAACCAGGGCGGCCTCGCTCCGACGGCCAGTACGCTCTGCCACCCTCTGGGAATTGCCATGGACCCTCTGGGGAATCTCTGGGTTTCCGATAGCCAGAACAACCGGGTGCTGAAGTATAAGCCGCCGTTCTCGACCGGCATGGCTGCCATTCTGGAGCTAGGCCATCCAGCGTCGGCGCCGTTCACCTCGGGAACAGTCAGTGGGCTCTCAGAGCCGGCCGGGTTGGCCTTTGACTCGAACGGCAATCTCTGGGTGGCTGTGGAGGGCAACAATCAAGTGGTTGAGTATGTGCCGCCATTCAGGAATGGAAAGGCCGAATCCGTGATCCTCTACGGCGACAGTTTGACCAGCGCCTTCAATGGGCCGACGGGAGTGACGTTCGACAGCAAAGGGAGACTGAGCGTTTCGGATTCAGGGAACAACCGGGTTCTGACCTTCGATCCGCCCTTCCACAGCGGCATGTCCGCAGCCACGGTCCTGGGGCAGCCAAACTTCACCGATGTCTTATTCAACCAAGGCGACGGCACAACCTCAAGCGCGAACACGCTAGGTGATCCGCGCGGCATCGTGGCGTTCTGACCGGTTCGCGGACCGCATGGGGAGCGCCGAGGAAGAAGCTCTGGCTGAAAAGCCTTGAAGCTCTGCTTCGGAGCGGGCTGCGCAGTTCTTAACATCTGCCAATTGCGGCAGAGTCAACAAAGGCACGGCCTATGCGGTCGTGCCTTTGTTGCGTTTACGCTTGCGGCGCCCAGGCGATCAGGCGTGGAGGGTTTCGGGCTGGTGCAGTTTGCGGCGCTCGGGGTAGAGGGGGAACGTTTCGCAGAGTTCGAGAACCTCGGCGCGGATTTTTGCGAGGGCGGCGGAGTCGTTGCGCTGCTGGAGGGCTCGGGCGATCCAGGCCGCGACCTGCTTCATCTCGGCTTCCTTCATGCCGCGGGTGGTCTGGGCCGGGGTGCCGATACGGATGCCGCTGGGCTTGAGCGGCGGATTCACGTCAAAGGGAATGGCGTTCTTGTTGACGGTGATTCCGGCGAGACCTAGTGCCTTTTCGGCTTCGCTGCCAAACATGCCCTGGCTGAAAACATCTATCAGCATGAGATGGGTGTCGGTGCCTCCGGAGATGATGCGGTAGCCTTCGGCGGCCAGCGACGCGGCCAGCGTGGCGGCGTTGGCAACGACCTGAGCGGCGTACTGCTGGAAGCTGGGCTGCAGTGCTTCCTGGAAGCAAACCGCTTTGGCGGCTATGACGTGGACCAGGGGTCCACCCTGGCATCCGGGGAAGACCGACTTGTCGATGGCGGCGGCGTGTTCGGCCTGGGCGAGGATCATGCCGGAGCGGGGACCGCGCAGGGTTTTGTGGGTCGTCGTGGTGACGATGTGAGCGTGGGGGACGGGCGACGGGTGAACGGCTCCGGCGACCAGTCCGGCGAAGTGCGCCATGTCGACAAGGAAGAGCGCGCCTATTTTGTCGGCGATCTGACGCATGCGGGCGAAGTCGATGGTGCGGGGGTAGGCTGAACCTCCGCCGATTAGAAGCTTGGGCTGCTCGCGGACGGCGGTGGCTTCCATGGCGTCGTAGTCGAGGGTTTCGGTCTCGCGGGTGACTCCGTAGCTGACGACGCGGTAGGTTTTGCCGCTGAAGCTCAGCTTGTGACCGTGGGTGAGGTGTCCGCCGTGAGCCAGGTCGAGTCCCATGATGGTGTCGCCGGGATTGATGACGGCGGCGTAGGCGGCCATGTTGGCGGAGGAGCCGGAGTGGGGCTGGACGTTGGCGTAGGCTGCGCCGAAGAGCTTCTTGGCGCGCTCGCGGGCAAGGTTCTCTACGACATCGGTGAATTCGCAGCCGCCATAGTAGCGCTTGCCGGGATAGCCTTCGGCGTACTTGTTGGTGAAGACCGAGCCGG
>CAZWMF010000747.1:0-1726 GCA_964634535.1 uncultured Opitutaceae bacterium
TTCGAGACGCAGCGCCTCCTGATACTGGACGACCGCCTCGTCGAGCCGATCCGGCATGGTGAACAGGAGATTGCCGAGATTCACATGCAGCTCCGGGGCGTCCGGGTCGAGGCGCATGGCCTGGGAATATTCTGCAATCGCCTCGTCAAGCCGACCGGGCTCGTGCGCCAAGGTCCGACCAAGATTGCCATGAGCACGGGCGTTGGCCGGCCGTTTGGCCACCGTGTCCCGCCAGAGCGTTTCCTCGCTCAAGTAGGTTAGGTTTCGCTCGAAAGAGCAAAACGCCAATCCCACGGCGATAACCCCGAAAAGAAACAGGCATCGCTTGCCCGCCCGGGCATACACCGTGGTCAAGGTCAGAACCACAACGCCCGCCAGGGGAAGGTACATCCGGCTCTCCGCCATGGATTCGCCGACAACGGGAATGACGCTGGATGACGGGGCCAGGACCAGGAAAAACCAAGCGGCGGCGAATCCCGCAACCGGCCGGCGGTGAAGGCCGGCGACGGTGGCGGCCACCAATACCGCCAGGGCGACCGCATAGGGCCAGGCCTTGGCCGGGTCGCATGGCACCGTCCGACCGTAGTCGAAGACCAGGGGCGAGGGCCAAAACGCGAGCCCAATATATCCGAGCACCACGCGGCACTCGGTCAGCGCATAGTTCCACCAGGCGACCCCTCCACCGAATCCGACGCCGTAGGTCAGCGGGTTCATAAGCAACCCCCAAATGCGGTGGCCGAGCGGAAACAGGCTTGCCGCCAGAGCGAGGTAGAGCGGCCAATGGCGCCGCCACGCGCCGGCGAAACTGCCGGAGACGAGTGTGCGGTCGTACAGAAGAACCGCGAGGGGCGCCGTGGCCATGACCTCCTTGGTTGCGGCACCGGCCGCGCAGCATAGGACGCAAAGAGCCAGCCAGGCCCGGGTCGGGCCCTTCGCTTCGGTGCCGGAGGCCCGAATGAAGCAATAAAGCGTCAACAGGTAAAGGAGCCCCATGAGTGACTCGGCCCGCTGGGAGACATAGGTCACGGCCTCGGTTTGCACCGGATGCCACGCCCAGATCGCGCTGGTCGCCAGGGCCAGCGGCGTGGCGCCGGCGCCGAAGCGTGGTGCAAGGACGGGCCGCTGCAGACTGCGCCGGACAACGGCAAAGAGCGTCAACGACGCGAGAACATGGACGATCAGGTTGAAAAGATGGTAGCCCCATGGGTCGGCTCCGCCCAACGCGTGGTTAATCGCGAACGAAAGGTTCAACAACGGCCGTCCGCCAACCCCCGCATTGTCAGGCGGATTGAGCACCGCGCCAACCGGCCAAAGCCTATGTATCGACGGATTTCCTACAATCGAACCGGAATCGTCGAAGAGGAAGGGAACTGACAAAGTGCGGCAATAGGTCGCGACGGTTCCCGCCACAAGCACCGCGGCGCCCGCGAGCACCGGGCCGTGGCGCTTGCCGGCCGCGATTTGAGGCACTGAAACCAGGACGCCCGAGGCTGAACTTGGCGCGGACATCAGGCCGCGCTTCGCGCGCGGTCGGCGAGGCGAACTCGGCATGCAAAGGCTTCGGGCTTTGATGCCGCTGAGGCTCCGCCGTTGCAAATGAGCGCTAACCCAGCGTTTCATAGCCGCATCCAGGTGTCAATCGCTTCGGCGCAAACGTGGAATCTGCGCGCGACCGGCTTTTTCGCCTTCGCCAATGCTCCGGGCCCACCGTTTTGCGGCCGAGCGC
>CAZWMF010000747.1:1736-1952 GCA_964634535.1 uncultured Opitutaceae bacterium
CGGCCGAAAACCGGTTCGAACGCCCCGGAACAAATCGCTGCCCTCGGCTTGGACGGCAAAATTTTCCCCCTAAACCCTCCGGCCATTCCGAAGGCGTCGCCCCGCGCGGTTCTGCTCGGGCAAAGTGCCCTTCCTCTTGGGTCGAATCGCCATCGCGACAAAATGGGTCCAACGCTGGGTCGATTGGACCGCGTCTAAAGATTTCCCCGATACGTC
>CAZWMF010000748.1:0-1951 GCA_964634535.1 uncultured Opitutaceae bacterium
GCTCCGCCCTGTCCACGGCGGCCGAACAGGCATTGGTCCGTTGTGCGGAAGCATTCCGTGCGGTCTTGCCGGACGCCGTCCGATTGGGCGACGGTGCCGTGCTCGCCGCGTTGGCGCTCGCCGCCAATCTGCAGCGCACGGTCGAGGAACTCACCCGCCGTCCGGATTCCCAGCCCGATCTATCGCGGCGGTGGTGTGGACTGCCCCCGGAGGAAAAACGGCGTCGGCCGGGCTCGGGCGACGCATCCGTGCGCCGGCCCGGCGCCGAATTGCGACCTCTCGTACGGGCCCTCGGCGCTACGCCGGCCGAAATCCAAAGCCGCTGCGACGAGGCCTTGGCCGCTCTGCGGGACGAGATCCGGCGAGGAGGTTTATTCGCACCGGAGGATTTGCCCGGTTAAGCGGAAGCGATCGCAAAACGGGTGAAAATTGCGCCGGTTTCGGCGTAATTCGTGACGTCGCTAGCTAAAGAGCTCGGTCGTCGTACGGGAAAGGAACTCCTCCATATAGGAGGTGGTGGCCTTGCCCTCGATAAACACCGGATCGGCCATGATGGCCTTGTGCAGAGGAATCGTGGTCTTGATTCCCCGCACGAGGTATTCGCAGAGGGCCCGGTAGGTCCGCTCAAGCGCCGCTTTTCGGGTGGGCGCCGTGCAGATCAGCTTGCCGATCATCGAGTCGTAGTAGGGCGGGATCGTGTAGCCGCTATAGACGTGGCTGTCGACGCGCACGCCATGGCCGCCGGGGGAGTAATAGAGGCCGATCGTACCCGGCGACGGGGCAAAATTGCGGGCCGGATCCTCGGCATTGATGCGGCATTCGATGGCGTGGCCTTCCCAGCGCACGTCGCCTTGGTCGATCTCAAGCTTTTCGCCGTTGGCGATGCGGATCTGTTCCTTGACCAAGTCGATCCCCGTGACCTCCTCGGTCACGGGATGCTCGACCTGGATCCGCGTGTTCATCTCGATGAAATAAAAGTGCCCCTTGGCATCGACCAGGAATTCGATGGTTCCGGCGCTTTCGTAGGCGGCAGCGAGCGCGGCGCGGACGGCCGCCTTGCCCATCTTCTTGCGCAGGTCGGCGGTCAAGAAGGGCGAGGGGGATTCTTCGATCAGTTTTTGGTGGCGGCGTTGCACCGAACAATCGCGCTCGCCCAAGTGGAGCGTCTTGCCGTGGCTATCGGCCAGGATCTGAAACTCGATGTGCCGGGGCCGTTCGATGTATTTCTCGATATATACCGCGCCGTTGCCGAAGGCTTTCTCCGCCTCGGCCCGGGCCACGTGGTATTCCTTGGCGAAGGAAACGTCGTTGTGCGCGATGCGCATCCCTCGGCCGCCGCCGCCGGCCACCGCCTTGATGATGACCGGATAGCCGATCGATCGGGCGGTCTTGACCGCGCTGGCTTCGCCATCGACCGGGCCGTCGCTGCCGGGCACGATGGGCACACCGGCCTTACGGACGGTCTCCTTGGCGACCGCCTTGTCCCCCATGATCTTGATGGACTTTGATTTGGGGCCGATGAACTTGATGTTGCACGACTCGCATTGCTCGGCGAATTTCGCGTTCTCGGAAAGAAAGCCATATCCGGGGTGAATGGCGTCCACGTCGGCGATCTCGGCGGCGCTGATGATGCGGTCGGCGCGCAGATAGCTATCCGAGCTGCGCGGGCCGCCGATGCAGATCGCCTCGTCGGCCAGCTGCACGTGCAGGGATTGGACGTCGGCCTCCGAGTAGACGGCGAGAGTCTTGATTCCCAGCTCCCGGCAGGCTCGAACGATCCGAAGCGCGATTTCGCCCCGATTGGCGATGAGTATCTTCTGGATCACTTAGCCTTGCTTAACTTTGAACAGGCGTTGACCGTATTCGACGGGTTGGCCATTTTCCACCAAGACTTCGAGGACGGTCCCTTTGGCTTCGGTTTCTATGCAAGCGCCGACCAGTGCCATTTCAC
>CAZWMF010000749.1:0-1946 GCA_964634535.1 uncultured Opitutaceae bacterium
CATTAGCGGAGAGGCCCCGTTGGTCTTGATCGGCGACTGGTACAGCCCGGACAGCATGGAGACCACCGTCCCGACGGCGACGAGCGTGAACCAGACCTTTTGGCTCCATACCGGATAGTACTGCTCGGTGGCAAAACAGACCATCCAGATTGACCCCCACAAAATGAGCAGGGGAGCGGTGATCCCGGCCGCAATCGTCTGGCGGATGCGTAGGGTGACTTGATCGATCTCGGCAAGCGAGGCCCGGGCCTCTTCTGGCGTGATGGGGATTTGCTGTTCTTGTTCCATAGAGCACTCTGTAGTGCAGAGTGATGATGGTGCGTCAACCTCTTTTTCGAACTTTTTTATTTTGCCGATTCTCCAAGACCGAAGGCGGCTTCCTAAAACGGGAGGAATGACCCCGAAGCGGCGATTGTTGGCCGCATCGCCGCCTCCGGGCCGCGTTTGCGCGGCCGGTTTGACGGCGAGTTTTGGAATTGGCCAACCCCGAGCCGCGGAGTGGGTTATTCCTCCCGTTTTAGGAAGCCGCCTTCGGCGGCACGCGTCACCCGGTGCCGAAGAACTTGATGATCCGCCGCAACGACGCGACTAGCGCCTCGATCTCCGCTTCGGTATTGTACACGTAGAAGCTCGCCCTCGCCGTGCTGGTGAGCCCCAGCTTTCTCATCAGCGGTTGGTTGCAATGGTGGCCGCCGCGCAGGGCGATCCCGTCCTGATCCGCGAACGTGACGACATCATGGGCGTGCACGTCGCGCAGGGCGAAGCTCACCAATCCGCCGCGTTCCCCCGGGGGCCCCAGGAGCCGGATTCCCGGCAGCGGGCGCAGCGCGGCATAGGCCAGGCGCCCGAGCGCGTGGGCATGCTCCTGAATGGCGGGTCGGCCGAGCTCATCGAGATAGTCGCAGGCGACGCCCAGGGCGATCGCGTCGGCGATGTTCGGCGTGCCGGCCTCGAAGCGTTCCGGCGAGGGCTTCCACCGACTTTCTAACCAGTCCACATTTGAAATCATTCCGCCGCCGCCCTGATAGGGCGGCATCGCGTCGAGCAGCGCGCGCCGTCCATAGAGCACCCCGATCCCGGTCGGTCCGGCCATCTTGTGGCCCGAGAAGGCGAGAAAGTCGCAGCCGAGCGCCTGCACATCGAGGGGCATGTGCCCGGCCGTTTGGGCGGCGTCCACGACCGAGATCGCCCCCATGCTCCGGGCCCGGGCGCAGAGGAGGCCCGCCGGATTGATCGTGCCGAGCGTGTTGGATCCGTGGGTGAACGCGAAGACCTTCACTTCGGGGGTGAGCAACCGGTCCAGGGTCGAAAGATCGAGTTGGCCCTCGTCGCCGGTCACCGGCAGGTAGCGCAGCTTCGCGCCGGTCCGCTGCGCGATCAGCTGCCAGGGCACGAGGTTGCTGTGATGCTCCATTTCCGTCAGGAGGATCACGTCGCCGGCTTTCAGATTGGCGCCGCCCCAGCTGGAGGCGACGAGGTTGAGGGATTCGGTCGTCCCCCGGGTGAAGATGATCTCTTCCGGTGCGGCCGCCTGGATGAACCGGGCGATGCGGGCGCGCGCGCCTTCGTAGGCGTCGGTCGCCCGCATGGAAAGCGCATGCAGGCCCCGGTGGACATTCGCGTTGTCGCGGTCGTAGTACTGGGCGAGGGCGTCGACGACCCGACGCGGCTTCTGGGTGGTGGCCGCGTTGTCGAGGTAGACCAGCGGCCGGCCGTTGACCACCTGGTCCAGAACGGGAAAATCGGCCCGGATCGCCGGCCAGGGCGAATCCGCGGGCGCCGGCTTGGGCACGGGGAGTGGGGAGTTTGGCATGGCGTCAGTCGGTGTGGCTCTCGGTCGTGGCTGGGGCCGCTTCGCCCTTCAGGGCGTTCAGGGCGGCGTGCCAGCCCAAGGTGGCGCATTTGATTCGCGCGGGGAAGGCATGCACACCGGCGAAGGCCCCAAC
>CAZWMF010000750.1:0-1944 GCA_964634535.1 uncultured Opitutaceae bacterium
TCTCGAAGGCCGAGTAGCCCGCGCCCTCGCGGCTCGTGCCCTTGTCGATCACCGCGTCGATCGCGCCGCGCTCCAGCCGCGCGCTCAGCGCGGCGCCCGGCGTGCCGCGCACGCAATGCTCGGGCCACGGGCCGCCCTCGCCCGCGAACGAGGAATGGTCGGGCGGGTGCCAGTCGCGCGTGGCGACCACGACCGCGAACCGCGGATCCCCGGCCAGGTCGTTGATCGGGTCGATCACCTGATCGCCGTCGGGGACCGCGAGTGTCCCGCCCGGGAGGAAATCGTTCTGGACGTCGATGATCAGCAGCGCGTGCGACATCGCGGGTCACACGGTAGTGGTTGGAGTCCGCAGATCGTGCGGCACCGAGAATGGCTCTCGGCGGATGCTCGGCAGGGACGCGGGCGGCGGCGGTCCCGCGACCCACGTCCGCCGAGCTCTCGACGGCCGCCGGGGCGACGCGCGGCGTGTGCCGGGCCGGCGGTCTGGCGACTGACGGGAGCGAGCGGCGGGGGGCCGGCACACGTCCATCCGCGCCCGTTTCGATGACGCGCGCGGCGGGCGTGCACGCGTCGGCAAACGTCCATCCCAACCCGCCGACCGGCGTGCGATGGACGTTTGCCGGCCGACCCGCCGACCCGCCGCCCCGCCGCCCCGCCGACCCGCCGCCCCGCCGCCCCGCCGCGCCGGACGTTGTCGACCGGACCCCGCGATCGGAGACGGCGCTGGTCGCGGGACCCGCCGCCCGCGCGCCGACACCGGTCACGGTCGCGGCCATCCACAGCCGCAACCCCTGCCGCGACCCGCTCCCGACCAGACCCCCCCGGCCGGCGCCGCGACCCGCGGTGATCAGCCGGTCACGCCACTGCTCGCCGCCCAACCGCCGTCGCCCCACGCCACGCCGGCGGGCGGTCAGACGACGAAACGTCCTGACCCGCGGCCGGGTGCCCGGCGGTCCGCTCGTTTCACCACTGGTCAACGGGAGAGCGACCGGCGTGGATGTCGGCGAGCCGCCGCCGGTCCCGCCAGCGACGGCCACCGGTCACCACCCGCCCGCAATGCTGGCATCACTGACGGGGCGGATCCGACCTCACGATGCGCCACGCCGACAGCCCGAGCAACGGCGCGTGACCCACTCATCCGTCCAGTCCGAACAACGACGGTCACCGCTCCCGCGCAGCGATGCGACAGCCTGACGGCGTCCATACCTCCCCGACCACAGCGGTGCGCTGGACGTTTGCCGACGGATCGACGTCCGCCGCGGGACCGGCGGCTGCTCGCCCGGCACGGCCGAGGGCGCGGTCATCCACAGCAGGAGACCCTGCCGTTGACCAGCGCCGAAACGAGACGCCCCCGCCCGGTATGAGACCGACCGCGGGGGGCCGGCGGCGAGCCCACGACCAACGCGCCCCGAGCGCGGGGGCTGCCACGCCCGGCCCGCGGGGGGCGGCGAGACCGGGGCGCGAGTCAACACGCCCACGGCCAGCGCCGGTCGCCCGACCTCCGCCCACCGGAGACGCGATCACCACGGGCACGTTTTCCGGGGTCAACTGACTCGGCAAACCCCCTCACGCGGCCTCGGCGAGGTCCAATCCCAAGCCCGACGCCCGCCAGGCGTTTCGACAGCCTCTCACCACGGTCACCATCCAGACATCCTCGATCAGAGCGGCTGCGATCGACGGTGCGTGCGGCCGCGCCGGGGTGGACGTCGATGCGGGACGGCCGGCGGGACAGCCGGCGGGACGTTCGGCGCGCCTCTCATCCCACGCCGGCGCCGGTCGGTGAGATGGATCGGCTACGGCCGATCCCGGCGAGGCGGGGTTCTCAGCCGAACAGGCAGCCGTAGCGCTCGTACTCGGCGATCGGAACGGTGCGCAGGCTCGCGACCGCGTCCGACAGCTTGACGAGCTTGATCTCGGTGCCCTGCAGGGACGTCATCATCCCCC
>CAZWMF010000751.1:0-1944 GCA_964634535.1 uncultured Opitutaceae bacterium
GCGATGTAGATCATGTTCTGGAACGGAATGCGGCGGTCCTCCGCCTTGATGTTCGCATTCACGTCGAGGGAAGCGTTCTTGTTGGTCCCCTTGTTGATTTCGAAGAGGGCGCGGGTCTTGGTGGTGTTGTCGATCACCATGCCGATCTGGGCGATTTCGGCTTCGGCGGAGATCGGCAGTTCGCCCTGGCGGAGGAAACCGGGCTGGAGGGGATTCTCGATGAATTCGCAGGCCCAGATGCCGTCCACATGGGCCGCGACCGGGCTGCCGCGGACCACGGGGGCGATGCCGGTGCTCACGATGTAGTGTTCGAGCTGGATCTCGTGCTTGCGGAATTCGGGGAGCTCACTCACCCAGGATTTTGCATGCTCGAAGAACTCGGGCAGGCCGGGGTATAGGCGCAATTCGGCGCCGCAATCCTGCAGGATCTTGTTGTTGAGGCCGGCCATCGGACCGGACCGGACGTAGGTGAGCAGGTGGTTCAGGTATCCGATCTCCGGGGCCAAATGGTAGCCGCGGCGGCGATAGTGGTCGACGAGCGCATTGGTCTCGGCCCAGAAGGTGGCTTCGTCGACGCCGTAGCGGCGAAAAACCGGCGACTGCATGTAATCCGGGATCAGCGTCTTGTCGAAGTCCCAAATGCAGGCGACAATGTTCTGGGTGAAAAGCGGCGTGGGCATCGGGGCGGCTGGGCCCCATTAGAGCGCCCGGGGGGTTTCGTAGCCAGACTTTTGAGGAGTTCGGCCCGCCTTCGCCTGCGGCTTCGGCGCGGTACGCTGTACTTGCCAGAATCGGCGATGCCCCGATGATCGGAGTTTCCATGGAAGGCTTGCCCGACATCGCACCCTTTCGCCGGCGCCTGGAAGAACTGGCGGCGCATATGGCGGAGCCGTCGTTTTACGCGAACCCCCGCCGGGCGGCGGACGTGACGCGGGAACATCAGAAGCTGCAGAAGCTGACCGAGGATTTCGACGTGCTGGCCAAGTTGGATCGGGAGGATGCGGAGGCGCAGACGCTGGCCCGCGATCCGGCGGCCGATCCGGGGATGCGGGAACTGGCGTTGGCGGAGCTGCCCGCCCTGGCCCAGCGGCGAAAGGCGCTGTATACGGCGGTGATCCAGGCCATGCTGCCGCCCGAGCCCACCGATTCGCGCAATACCGTCATGGAAATTCGGGCGGGGACGGGCGGGGAGGAGGCCGCCTTGTTCGGGGCCGAGCTCTTCCGCATGTACCAAAAGTACGCCGACGCGCAGGGTTGGAAGGTGCAGCCGATGAGCAGCAGCGGGTCGGAGCGGGGCGGGTTTAAGGAGGTGATATTCCTGATCAGCGGGACCGACGTGTACAAGCAGCTCAAGTTCGAGAGCGGCGTCCACCGGGTGCAGCGGGTGCCGGTTACGGAGGCCAACGGGCGGATCCACACCTCGACCGTGACGGTGGCGGTGTTGCCCGAGGCCGAGGAGGTGGATGTGCAGATCGATCCGCAGGACCTGGAAATCACCGTCAGTCGCGCGAGTGGACCGGGCGGGCAGGGCGTGAACACGACGGATTCGGCCGTGCAGATCCTGCATAAGCCGACGGGGCTCATCGTGCAGTGCGCGGACGAGCGCTCGCAGATCAAGAACAAGGCCCGGGCGATGACTGTCCTGCGGTCGCGGCTGCTCAAGCGCCGCGAGGACGATGAGAAGGCCCGATATGCGGCCGAACGCCGGAGCCAGATCGGCTCGGGCGACCGCAGCGAGCGCATCCGGACGTATAACTTCCCCCAGAACCGACTGACGGATCACCGGATTGGGCTGACCCTGTACAGCTTGCCGCAGGTGATGGAGGGGCAGATTGGCGAGGTGATCGCGGCGTTGCAGCGGGCCGACCACGACGAGAAGATGGCCGCCCTCAGCGGGATGCCGTTCGTCGCCTCGTAGTTGCGGTCGAACCCCGTCTTGACCTG
>CAZWMF010000752.1:0-1941 GCA_964634535.1 uncultured Opitutaceae bacterium
TCGCCAACAAGATCCAGTGCGCCCAACGGCGGCTGGACGAGGAGACCGGGCGCGCCGTGGCGGCCGTCCACGGCACAATCCTCGAACAGCGCGAGAATGTCGCCACCCTGTCCAACGAATATGCGGAACTGGAACGCGAGGAGCGGCGCCTGCGCGAGCTGAGCGTGCGCTACGAGAGCCTGAAATCCCAGGCCGAGGCCTGCAAAACGAACTACGCCGCGGTGCTCGATCGGCTGAACCAAACGCAGACCACCAAGACGTTCGAGAAGGTTCCCCTGCATCTGCTCGATTCCGCCGTCGCCGACGACCTCCCGGTCACGGCCAATCCGCAGCAGATCCTGCGCACGAGTCTCGTCCTGAGTGCGTTCACCTTCGTGACGCTCTGCCTCGCCCTAAGTTCCATGGACGACCGGATCAAGAGCACCTGGGATGTGGAGAAGATGATTGGGGTCAATTTGATGGGCATCATTCCCAATCTGGGAGCGTTCCGCGCCAAGGACCGTTACCTCAAGATGTCCGCGGGCAAGCCGTCGGCGGCGATCGAACCGTTCCTCAGCATCTACAGCGCGATCCGCATCTACTCCGAACTCGGGTTTCCCAAATCCCTCCTGGTGACGAGCACGCTGCCGGGCGAGGGCAAGACCCTCATCTCATCGAATCTGGCGTTTGCGTTCGCGCACCACGACAAGCGCGTCCTGCTGATGGATTGCGACCTGCGGCGGCCGATGATGCACCGGCACTTCAAGCGGACCAACGAAGTCGGCCTGGTCGCCTGGATGGCCCACGGAGCGGAACTAGGCGGAAATCTGTTGGAAAACCCGCAGCTGGGCATCACCAAGATCGCCGAAAACCTCTGGCTGCTCGCCTCCGGCGGCACCCCGCAGAGCCCGACCAAGATATTTGAAACGCCGGCCTTCGGACAGCTGGTCCAGGCCATGCGCAAGCAATTCGACCTGGTGGTGCTCGATTCGCCGCCGATGGGTTCGGTCGCGGACGCGCTTCTCATCGCCGAGCACACCGATGAGATCCTGTACGTCTGTCGGTTCAACCTCGCCGGCCGCAAGCAAATCAAACTGCATCTGGGCAATCTGATCAATGGCCGCAAGTCCGTGCTGGGCATCGTGCTGAACGCGTTGCCGCCCCGGCGCATCGGCCACTATTCGGACTATCGGGCGCACGGCTATCAGGGCCGGTGGGTCCTGAACCTGCTCAGCGGATTCGGCCGGGACAAGCCCAAGGTCTGAGCTTCGCGGCGCGGATGCCGCCGTCCGGTCGAGGCGCGCGGCGATGCGGGCCCAACTATTGACTGCCGACCGACGCGAGGTCGGGGGCGGCGGCGAAGACCCGCAAAATGGCCTCAAGGGCCATGCGCGTTTCATCCAGGCACAAATCCAGGTCTGCCGGAAGCAGGCCCAGTCGCGAAAGTATCTCCGGGCGGCGCTCCCAGTAGGGTTCCTCGCCTGGCAGACCATGCCCCAGGCTCTGGGCCATCCCGCCGGCCAAATTCAACAAGAGCGGCCCCGTCGGGGCGCCGTCCGCCAAATTGGGCGCATAATGACCTTTGACGGTGCCAATGGTTTCGGGACTAAAGCACCACAATTCGAGCACGAGGCCCGTCACAGCGGTGTTATCGCAGGCCCACAGATTCCGTTCCCAGGACACGACGTCGGGTTGGCCGCTGGTTGGAAAGGCCGGCGCCGGAGGCTTGGCCTCCGCCCCGAGCCGATCCAAGACCATCTTGCCGATCGAGCGGAACAATCCGCCCGTATAGGCGGAACGGGGATTGACCCCAGTGAACTGGGCCAGCGATTCCATCGACAGCGCGCTGCACAGGCTGTTGAGCCATAGGCACTCGCTGGAATAGCCATACTGCGGCAACCCGCGCGCCATGAGCTGCGCGCTGACGGTGATGCCGACGACCTTGTAGATTTCGTTGAACCC
>CAZWMF010000753.1:0-1929 GCA_964634535.1 uncultured Opitutaceae bacterium
CCAAATTGGAAACCGGCCTCACCGTCCAAGTCCCGCTTTTCATCAAGGAAGGCGACCTGATCCGGGTCAGCACGGCCGACGGCACGTATCTGGGCCGCGCCTAGCCTCAATACGGTTCACTCAAAAGCTCTCCGAGCCCGGAGGGAGGTCGAGAGGCGAGAGGCGCTCGGCGCCCGTTGAGTAGCCTGCATAGAAATTAGCGCGGCACAGCCGCAACCAAATGGTTTGGCGCCCTTTCTCCGGCGCTGTCGTCATCGGCTAGCCCAGATATTCTTGAAACCGGCCGAAGATCGCTCGAAGCGCCGAGCGGAAAAGACCGAGAGCGACGGAGGTGGGCAATCCAGCCGATCGAAACGAGCCCGAGGCCTCTCATGCCCGAGCGGTTCAGGCGATATTGGCCGATTTTCATGAAAGCCGGGCTAGAGCACTTTGGCCCAAAGCACCTTGAGATACCGACTTTCCAGGCAGTTCGAGAAGACCGGATGATCCGGCCCGGCCGACGTGCGGGCGAAAAACTGGAGTCGGCGATTCAGGCGATGGGCGGCCTTGATGACGTGCTGCTCAAAGTCCTCGAGACTCAATAGCCCCGAGCAGGAGCACGTGACGAATACCCCGCCCGGCTTCACCACGCTGAGCGCGAGCTGGTTCAGGTCCTCGTATTTCTGGCGGCCCTCCCAGTTGCCGTGCTCGTCGCGGGTAAAGATGAACTTGGGCGGATCGAGGACGACCAAATCCCAACTCTCACCGTTTTGCTGCATCTGGCGGGCATAGGCGAAAGCATCGGCATGGACGAAATTGAGCCGCACTTGGTTCAAATTCGCGTTGCGCCGGGCCTGTTCGAGCGCCGCTTCGTCCAGATCGACGCTCGTCACCTCCTTCGCGCCGCCGATGATCTTGGCACAAAGGGAAAAGCCCCCCGTGTAGCAGCATAAATCCAGCATGCGCGCGCCGGCGGCAAAGCGCGCCACCGCCTTGCGGTTATCGCGCTGATCGCAAAAGAATCCGGTCTTGTGCCCCTCGAGGAAATCGACCTCGTAGCGGATGCCATGTTCGCGGATCTTGACCGCCCGCGGCGCGGCGGCGTTGGTCTCGTTAAACGTCGACGGCTTGATGCCCTCGAGGCTGCCCAGGTCGTGGTCGACCTGAACGCGGGCAAAACGCGTCCCCGCGAGCTCGTGCAATAGCGGCAGCCAGCGGGGCAGGCGTTGGGCGATGCCCAGGCTATACAGCTCGCACAGGAGGACGTCGCCGTAGCGATCCACGGTGAGGCCGCTCAGGCCGTCGCCGTCGGAATTAATCAATCGGTAGGCGTCCGACTCCGCGTCGAGCTTGAATACCTCGCGGCGCAGGGCGACCGCGCGCCGGATCGCCCGCTCGAAATAGTCCTCGGCCAAAGGCTCGGGCCCGTGGGCCACGACCCGCAACGGAATCTTGGCCCGCGGATTGAAGAGTCCGGCGCCCAGCCGGCCGCCATTCTTGTCGTACACGGCCACCAAGTCCCCCGGACGGGCGTCCGGCGACACGGTGCCGAGCAGTCGCGGAAAGATCGCCGGCTGAAAGGTGAAATATTTGAGCTGCGCCCAGGGCTTTTCCCACGCAGTGCGATCGATCGGGATGGCGGCAGCCTTACCCGCCAGAGGTGCGTCAGACATTCCAGATGACATGGACGGACCGGCCCCAAGAATCAAGGGTGCGCGGCGGGTGCCAATCGGAACAGCCACTCATCGGACCGGCGGCTTTGGATCCCGCTATGAAGCTCGGTGCGGAGAAATCCGTGGTCAGACCGGGCGCCGAGCCCCTGCTCTTCGGTCCCACTCCAACCGCATCGAGAAACCGGCGGGACCCCTCAGGCCACCCGTTCGACGATCAACGGCGGCGGCGTCGGGCGCTTCGGGGCGAGGCGGTAGGCGTTCTTAATGTATTCCAAGT
>CAZWMF010000754.1:0-1928 GCA_964634535.1 uncultured Opitutaceae bacterium
TACCAGGCGGGACCGGGTTACGACCTGGTGACTGGCCTGGGCTCACCCAACGTCGCGTACCTGGCGAGCGTCCTTGACCACGCCCCGTTCATCAGTACCCAACCCGCACCCTACCTGGATGTGCCGTTCGGCCAAACGGGATCCCTCTCAGTCGCAGCCACCAGTTCGGTCCAGCCCGTTTCCTACCGCTGGCAGTATCGCCCAACCGGTGGGTCGACCTGGACCGTTCTCTCGGATGGGGGCGGCTACACCGGAACCGCAACGGCAACGCTGTCGGTCCCCCCGCCAGCCAACGGCGCTTTCGGCGCCCAATACCAATGCGTCATTTCGAACTCCGCAAATTCGACTACCACCTTGGTTGCCACGGTGGTTTCCGAGGATGCCCTCGCGGTGACCTCAACCCTGTTGTCGCAGGATTTGTCCGGCCCGTCGGCCGTATGCGTCGATTCGACGGGAAATTGTTATTACACCGCCGCCAACAAGATTGGGAAAGTGACGCCGTCCGGTCGCAACTCAATCTTCGCCGGGAGCGCTGCGTCGCTCAACGCCTCCGGAGGGAACGGTGTCGTCATCACGTTATACGACGCCAGCGGATTGGCCCTCGATCAATCCGGAAACCTGTTTGTCGCGGATGGAGGCATCGGCAAGATCTATAAAATCTCGCCCGCCGGCACTGTTTCGCTTTTTGCCGGCGACGGCAATCCACTCGTCTACGCGGACGGTGCCGGCTCTGCCAGTTCCTTCAATGAGATCGGCAATTTGGCCATCGATCCCCATGGCAATATCTACGTGGCGGATGCCGGAAACCACGTTATCCGAAAGATAACGCCCGCGGGGCTCGTGAGCACATTTGCCGGAACCCCGCAAACCGCTGGGTACCTCGATGGGAAGTCATCGGCCGCACAGTTCAATTCTCCCAAGGCGGTGGCGGTGGACCCGTCCGGCAACGTCTACGTTGCGGATAGCGGCAACAATCTCATCCGCAAAATCACGCCCGGGGGATTGGTGAGTACACTCGCCGGCACGGCGTCCACTCCCGGGACTGCCGACGGGCTGGCATCGAGTGCCCAATTCAGCAATCCGGGCGGAATTGCCGTGGACACTTCGGGCAATCTGTTTGTCTGCGATACAGATTCTAGTTTAATCCGCGAGATCTCCGTCGACGGATTTGTTTCGACACCGGCGGGTCAACTCGATCTGCGCCCATACGGAAATATGCTTTCCGATGGGGTCGGCTCGAGCGCGATGTTCCATGGACCTCAATGCCTGGTGCTCGGTCCCAACGGCATCCTGTATATCGCCGATACCGACAATTTCGCGATACGACAGGCAACGCCCACGTGGTTTCCCTTTGGAATCCACGAACCTCAGAGTCAAACCGCCTTCGCCGGTTCCGGCGTCACCATCGCAGTAGCCACACCCGGGAGGACGCCACTAACCTACTACTGGTCACTCAATGCTAAGGCCCTCACCGATGGGACCATGGACGATGGGAGCACCGTCGCCGGTTCAACGACGGACACCCTTAGCCTCGGTGCCGTCACTCTCGCCGAAAACGGCGGACGGTACACGGTCGCGGTTTCCAGCGGTCTCTATTCCTACGCGAGCCCCCCCGCGATCCTGACGGTCCACCCAGTCGGTTTTCCGACGGTTCAGTCGATCCAAGCGCCCGCTGCACCCGTAACGATCGGCGGACCGGTGACCTTCTCCGTCTCAATTTCCGGCAGCCAACCGCTATCCTATCAGTGGCAATTAAACGGGTCGAATATTCCCGGAGCCACCAGCTCGAGTTTTACGATCGCCTCCGCCCGATTCCGGGATACCGGAACCTATACAGTCGTAACCACCAATTCGGTGGGGACGGTTTCCTCGGCCGTCGGGACCCTCGTCGTCACCGAACCTTTGGCCGTGACGTCCGTCCTTGTCGA
>CAZWMF010000755.1:0-1918 GCA_964634535.1 uncultured Opitutaceae bacterium
CGCCGTCAAGTCGTTTGAAATAAAGGTCGAGACCTACAAGGGCATCGTCCAACTGAGCGGCTTCGTCGACAACGACGACCAGCGCTCGGCTGCGGCGCGCGACGCCAAGGCGGTCCCGGGCGTGGTCGACGTGAAGAACAACCTCACCATCAAGCAAGGGTGACGTTTGGGCGGGAGGGCCCGGCGAAACGCGGGTGGTCCGGCGGCCCCCAGCGTGTCGCCGGGCGCCAGGGGGATGGCCGGCGGCCGCGTTTGAACAAAAAAAACCGCCGGAGCCATGCGGCGTCCGGCGGTAGGGAAAATCCGAGATCGGGCGCTTAACGCTTCGAGAACTGGAAGCGCTTGCGGGCGCCGGGCTGGCCGGCCTTCTTGCGCTCCTTTTCGCGCGGGTCGCGCTTCAGGTGGCCCGCCTTCTTCAGGGCCGGACGCAGTTCGCTATTCAGCTTTTGCAGGGCCCGGGCGATGCCGTGCGCCACCGCGCCGGCCTGGCCGGAGACGCCGCCGCCGGCCACGTTGACCGTGACGTCGATCTTGTCTTTGAGTTCGACCGTGTTGAGCGGGGCGTAGGCCTGCTTCGAGAAATTCTCGTGGCTAAAATACTGATCGAAGCTGCGGCCGTTGACGACCAGCTTGCCCGATCCCTCGGTTACCCGGACGCGGGCCGTCGCGGTCTTGCGGCGGCCGGTTCCCGTAAAAATATTCGTGGCGGTGGTCATGCTCAGACGGTGATCTTGATCGGGTTCTGCGCCTCGTGGGTGTGTTGGGCTCCCGGGAAGACCCGCAGCTTGGTCAGCATGCGGGCGGCGATGATGTTCTTGGGCAGCATGCCCTTGACGGCGTGCTGAATGATGAATTCGGGGCGATGGTCGCGCATCTGCTTGACGCTGCGCCGGCTCTCGCCGCCGACAAATCCGGAGAAGAACATGTACTCGTTCTGTTCTTCCTTCTTGCCGGTGAGAACCACCTTCTCCGCGTTGATGACGACGACGTAATCCCCGGTATCGATATGGGGGGTATAGGAAGCCTTGTGGCGGCCACGGATGATGTTGGCCGCCTTAACCGCGAGACGACCGAGCACAACTCCTTCGGCATCGATAAGATACCACTTCGGCTGCACCGTCTCCTTCTTGGCGAAGAGAGTTTTCATGGAAAAGAGGTCAATAGCTAGGGTTCCCGCGAGCGCTGTCAACCCCTTTTCCCAGCGGCCGCGAGACGACGACCAAAACGCCATTCCCCGCTCCGGGCAAATCGTCGGGTATAGCCATATGAGAACTATTCGCAACAAGCTAATTACCCTATGGCGCCTGGCTAAGCAATCGGCGGACCCGCTCGTCGTTTGAGATCCGACGCATCTCAACCCTTAAGTGGCGCACACGAAACCCGATAAAATCCTATACGCGGGCAGCGGGCCGACGCATGCCCGTCGATCCGCTCATTTCTCTCATGAACCTTCGCCGAATTCGCTGTGCCCTTGCCTGCTGGGTGAGTGCGGTCGCGCCCTTGGCGGCCCAAACCGGTGCTCTGGCGCCGCAATCCGGTACCTCCCAAATCGCGGCTCCCGCAACCTCGGCTCCCGCAGACCTTCAAGTATTTCATCGCATCACCCTGCGCGATCAACGCGGCACGGGACTGGACGCCTACACCATGCTCGTCCCGGATGGGTGGCAGGAGCAGGATCAGGTTATCTGGAATCTCCAGCGCACCTCCGCGCCGTCCGACCTATACGTACGGGTGACCAATCCGGCGGGCACCCGGCTATTTGTGCACCTGCCATCGTTCGTTTTTGTCTGGTCGCAAATGAACCAGCAATTCGCGGC
Organism: uncultured Opitutaceae bacterium; assembly: GCA_964634535.1. Lineage (GTDB taxonomy): Bacteria > Verrucomicrobiota > Verrucomicrobiia > Opitutales > Opitutaceae > Palsa-1447. Next base: position 1,818 of record CAZWMF010000755.1, read on the forward strand.
CCAACAAGGCGGCCAGGTGCAGGGCTGTCCCATTCTGCGTCCGGCCAACGGGCCAGTTGCGGCCATTCGCAGCATCGTGATCCCATACTACCTGAAGCAGC
>CAZWMF010000756.1:0-1913 GCA_964634535.1 uncultured Opitutaceae bacterium
GAAGGTCGGTACCGAAGAACCGGGCGCGGATGCCATTCTGGCGAAACTGCTTGGCAAAATGCGCGATGTCAGTCGGCTCGCCCATAAAGAAAATCGCGTCCGGTTGGGACTCTTTAATGGCGTCGATTTGGTAATGAATATCTTCCTTCCCAGGAGTGAAGAGCAGTTCCTGCACCGCGGGGCAGCCCAGGCGGCGGGCGTAGTTCCTGAAAGCGCCGACGCTGATACGGCCATAGCGGTCCCCGCCGCGCATGATAGCAATGCGTTTACAACCAAACCGATGCACGATCACCTCGGCCAGCCTTGCCGCCTCCTGCCGATGATCGGGAATGATGCGACTGAGCCACGGGATGTTCGTTTCGGTCATACTCGGTTCTCCGGACGAGGTGTTTACCATGACCACTTCGGTTTTGAGGGTGACGCGTAGCGCGACGTGGGCATCGGTCCCGTCGATCGTGCCCAGGAACCCGAGCACGCCCTGATCGGCAAAATTCACTGCAAGATTGCCGGCGCCCCCCCATTGGGCAATGCCTTCCCGTTCAATCAATTCGAAGGGAAGTTGGCCCGGCTTGCGTGCGCGGTTCGCCTCTTCAAATGCAAGAACGATTCCCTCGCGCGTGCTCACGCTGCGTTCCCAATTTGGGCCGTTCCTTGGGGCATCGAGCAGGCCGACCTTGAGCGATTTCAGGTCGGTCGGAGGCGGGTAATCCCGGCCCGGCCCGCGAAAGGGCATGCGGGTGACAAAGAAGCGATCGTAAGGCTCCAGCTTGCCAAACGGCCAGAGCTCCTTCGGCAGCCCGACGTAGTAGGGATAGGTTTCGTCCGGGGTGCCGTAGATGAAACGGGACTCATCCGCCGGAGCGGACGACGGCGACTGAGCGTGCACAGGCGTCACAAGTGGAGCTGCGGCGAGAGCGACCAGACACAAATCGAAGATTTTCATAAGAGTTTCCTCCGGGATGAACAGGCCTAGGGATTCGACGCGACGGTTGGGGAAGGGATCGGCTCTGCGAAGATGCCGTGGCTCAGACCATTGGAGGTGGCAAACCAGGCCTCGTGGTCGTCGGCCCATATGGCCATCACAAAGCCGTTTGCTAGCGCGGTCGCCATGGTGCGGGTTTCGGGTGCCTTTCCGGGCAGGTAGGACCGGACCACGCCTTGGCCTTTCTCATCGACCGTATAGTTGACCCAGTTGGTTCCGTCGGTGACGGATACGCCGCGGTCGGTGGCGACCCAGGCTACGCGGCCATGGGCATAGACGGTGTTTACGAACTTTGAGAGCAGGGGCGTCTTGTCCTGGACCCACGTTTGCCATGTCGCCTCCTTCGTGTCATAGCGGGCGAGCCCAAAGTAGGTGCTCTGCCAGAGGATGCCGGCATCGTACGCGACCCAGGAGGTGATGTCGGCGATAGGCCCGCTGTTGCACGCCACCTGGACCTGGGTGTCACCATCGGGATCGCGAAAAGCCTTGAATAGGCCGGTTTTGGGATTGAATTCCACAACGCCACCGGCCCAGACGCCGATATAGATAACCGACTCGGCTGGGGCGACGGCGTAGATCCAGGGCTCTTCAAAATCCGCGTTGGTCTGGTCGAACATGGTCCAGCTCTTGGTTTTGATGCGGTAAACTCCGGCTCCGGCGGGGGTCGCTGCCCAGACGGCGCCGTCGATAACGGTCACAGCGAAGACCACATTGTTGGGCAGGCCGCTATTGGTCTGTGTGAAGATGGTGAACTTTCCCCCGCTAAAGCGATTCAGCCCCTGCATAGTCGCAACCCAAAGGTCGCCGGTAGCGGGGTCCTCCGCCATGCCCAGAACCACTTGGTGGCTCAATCCGTCCTCGGGTCCGTAGCGTCGGAACTTGCCGTCGGGTTGGCGCACACACAGCCCGTTGTTGGTGCCGAGCCATACCT
>CAZWMF010000757.1:0-938 GCA_964634535.1 uncultured Opitutaceae bacterium
GTCCGGATTATGGAGCCATTCGGGCCCCAGCAGCAGGACCAAGACCAGCGTTATGGCTCCAAGGGCGAAGAAGTTAGCCCTGCCCAGAATGGGCAACCGCGCGAAGCTTGCACGGAAGGAGTTGGGGGGGCTCATCGGCGGTTCCACCCTGGCATGCGCGTGCTCCCCTGGCAGCAAAAAAACCACCCCGCCAACCGGTGGTGGCATTGGCGAATGCGAAACTTTCGGCTACCTTGTCCGTCCCGCCGCCAATTCCCATGAAATTCGCCCACCTTACGCTTGGTCTTTCCGCCCTCGTTTTCGCTCTCATCGCCCCGTCGGCCCACGCCACGGCCGCGACCGGACAGCCGGCCCCCGACTTCACTCTCACCGATATCGACGGCCAGTCCCACCGCCTGGCCGACTACAAGGGCAAGGTCGTGGTCCTGGAATGGAACAACCCCGACTGCCCGATCGTGCACAAGCACTATGACAGCGGCAATATTCCGAAGCTGCAGCATGCCGCCCAGGCCGACGGAGTGGTCTGGCTGCTCATCAATTCCGGGGCCGCCGGGGAGCAGGGCGCCGATTATTCGGCCGACCAGATCAAGGCCTGGCTGCAGCAGCGCAATTCGGCGCCGAGCGCCTACCTGCGGGATCCGAGCGGCCGGGTGGGGCACCTCTACGGAGCCAAGACCACCCCCCACCTGTTCGTCATCAATGCGGACGGGATCCTGGTCTATCAGGGAGCCATCGACAGCATCCGTTCGGCGGATCCGGACGACATTCCGAGGGCGCAGAATTACGTGGCCGCCGCCCTGGCCGCGGTGAAATCCGGCCAGCCGGTCGCCAAGGCCAACACCCAGCCGTACGGATGCAACGTCAAGTACTGAGGCTTTCGGCGTCTCAGACCTTCGTCGTCAGAAATTCCGGATCGAGGGTGCCGTCGGCCACCTTCT
>CAZWMF010000757.1:948-1907 GCA_964634535.1 uncultured Opitutaceae bacterium
CTGCAACGTCAAGTACTGAGGGCCGCCGGCGCGTTCAGACCTTCGTCGTCAGGAATTCCGGATAGAGGGTGCCGTCGGCCACCTTCTTGACCGCCCCGGTCATCCGGATGCTGTAGCCATCGTCGATCTCGATGCCGATCGAGCCGCCGGGCATGTGCACGGTGACATTGCGGTCGACCAGTTCCAATCGATGGGCCACCGCGGCCGAGGCGCTTGAGCTGGAGCCGGAGGCAAGGGTGTAGCCGGCGCCGCGCTCCCAGATCTCGATCCGGATATTGTTCCGGTCGAGCACCTGGAGAAACTGCACGTTCGTGCGCTTCGGGAAGTTGGGGTGCACCTCGAGGTCCGGGCCGTACTGGCGCGCGAGTTCCGCCGAGATCTCCGGCAGGGGCAGCACGCAGTGCGGATTCCCGATCGTGGCCGCGCAATAGACGAAGTCCCGGCCCTGGACGGTGATCCGCTCGTTGATGACCTCGCGCGGCGGCCCCAGGACGGGGATCTTCGCGCTGTTGAAACTCACCTTGCCCATCTCGACCGTGATCAGGCGGCCCTCGTCCTTGATCAAGGACTGGACGACGCCGCCCGGGGTCTCGATCGTGAAGGTGGGCTCCTTGGCCAGGCCCTGGTCCCACAGATACCGGGAAAAGATCCGCAGGCCGTTGCCCGACTTCTCCGCTTCGGAGCCATCCGGATTGAAGATCCGCAGTCCGAACTGGCCCCGCGCGGAGGGCAGGGGCCCCCAAAGGATGCCGTCGGAGCCGACCCCGAAATTCCGGTGGCAGATCACGCGGATCTGGTCGACGGTGGGGGCGGTCCAACCGGGAAAATCGGCGGGATTGAGGACGAGGTAGTCGTTTCCGAGCGCGTGATACTTGTGAAAACGCATCGGCCCAGAGTGCCGGCAATTTCCGGCCAAGCCAAGCGCAAGATGCCGCGCGCGGCGGCCGATCAGGCGCCGA
>CAZWMF010000758.1:0-1409 GCA_964634535.1 uncultured Opitutaceae bacterium
AGCAGAAGACGGCCAACCGCAAAAATGCAGGCGAGACCATGGGCGACGTTTGGACATGGGTTGCCCTGGACGCCGATACCAAGCTGGTCCCGGCGTTCGCGGTTGGACAACGTGACCAACAAATGGCCGATGAACTGACCGAAGACCTTGCGACCCGGCTGACGCACCGGGTCCAGATTTCAACCGATGCTCTCAAAGCCTACCAGGGCGCCATCGAGCGGGCTTTCGGGACGGACGTTGATTACGGCAACATTGTAAAAACCTTTAGTAGCTCGGACGTCGAAAATCAGCGCCGGTATTCTCCTCCCGAAGTGATTAAGGTCGAGCGGGCGGTTGTGAGCGGCAACCCCGACGTGAATCTGATTTCAACCTCCTACGTCGAGAAACAGAATCACACGCTCCGCATGCACTGCCGCCGGTTGGCCCGGCTGACCAATGCTTTCAGCAAGAAGTTGGAAAACTTCAAAGCGGCGATTGCCCTGCACTACGCCTACTACAACTTCGTCAAGTTTCACCAGACCCTCCGCTGCACCCCGGCCATGGCGGCAGGAGTCGCCACTTCCCCCTGGACCGTGGCCCAACTCGTGGAGATGATCGAAGGGTGAGCCCGCGAATCGAACGCCTCAAGGACGCGGTGCAGGTTATGCACCGTTGTAAGGCTGCGCACGTTGCGTCCGCGCCGGTCATCGAAATGTTTCGGGATCAGGTCGCATGGGATGGCGTGGTTGAGGTATTCGACATCACCGGCCACCCTAAGGCCAAGCGCTGTTACGCCTGGAGCTACCAGGGAGATAAAGAGGAGCAGTTTACGACTGTTCTGGAAATCCCGCCCGTAGTATCGCCGAATACCGCCGTGCGAGCCTCAATCGTGGCCGAGTCTAAGAGCCAAAGATAATATGTCTTTCATCATCGGCGAGGTATGCGTCATAATGGGCATAATCGTCGTTTGGCTGTTTAGGGGATGTAAAGGCGATCTCGACTTCGAGACCACTGGATTCGAGCCCGGGCAATTTTTTAAGCGTCGAGAGGGTGTGATTGGCCTGGTAGCGATCTTAGCCATCGTTGGATTGTGCTGGCTAATGCATAGGCTCCTTTTTGTGCGGTAGCCTATGCGGATACCGGGCCGCAATCTTGATCAAGGGCGAAACATGTGCGGTGCGCTTCGGCTGCGGTATCGGTCGGGGAGCCGGGTTAGGCTCTTTGAGCCAGCGCGGTGCCCGACTGGTGTTCCCCTCACACTGCGGCCAGGGCATGAACACCATGCGCGGCCGGTCAGCCTGCGGCGTTGGCCGGCGGTCATCGGAACGCGGGAACGGCAGGCCACCCACAGCCCTGAACCGCTCCCGCAAGATTTTGGCTCGCACCGCCTTTTCCATCCCGGCAGGATCGGCACCGGCAAGAGCCCCACG
>CAZWMF010000758.1:1419-1904 GCA_964634535.1 uncultured Opitutaceae bacterium
TTGAAAGTCCCTGGCCTCCTATGCTCGGCTGAACCTCAGGGCTTCTGACTTTCCGAGGTCGCGGCTTCCGCGAAGTGCCACAGAATTCCCGAAGGATCCCAAACATAGGCCACCGTAAGGCCCCATGGCTCGACCTTCGGCGCCGCCGGGGGAGGGACGTTGAATTGCTTGGCGAGGGCGAGCGAATCGATATGGCGCCACCACGCGCCGACGTCCTCGACGAGGACGTGCATCATCATGTTTTCGGCCCACGCCTTGACGTAGTGGCCCTGGAGCAAGAAGGCGTGCGTTCCAAGATTTAGCTCGGCCATCGTCTCGCCCAGGAGATGGGCTTCGAAGCCGATCATCTGGTAGAAGCGCAAACTGGCTTTGAAGTCCTTCGCGGGAAGGAAGGGGCGAAAAGCGCGAATTTCGGGAATCAGGTGAGCGACGTGACCGGACTCACACTCTTGGACCACCCGGGATGAGAGTCTAAGCGGGTTGTA
>CAZWMF010000759.1:0-1902 GCA_964634535.1 uncultured Opitutaceae bacterium
CTAGGCCCCTTCCGGGTTCCGCTCAGGGCAAACTGGCTCACGACCGGGGCCGGGCTGCGCCCGGAGGACCGATCCGGACTATTGGCAGGCTTCGCACGTGCCGCCGTTGCGCACGGCCTCGATCGAGCAGGCCAGCTTCTCCTCGGCCGAGAACTCGCGCCGGGCCGCCTCGGCCGTGTCGCGGGTGATCGTCTCCGCCGCGGTCTCGCCGGCGGCGCCGCGGACTTCCTTCTTCAACGACACCGTGGCCTTCTCGATGGTCGAAGCGCCCAGCGAGCGCAGGTAGTAGGTCGTCTTGAGGCCGACGCGCCAGGCCTGCCGGTACATGTGCGACAGGGCCTTCAGGTCGGGCGTCTTGATCCAGAGGTTGACCGATTGCGACTGGTCGATCCACTTCTGCCGGCGCGCGGCCGCCTCGAGAATCCACTTCGGGTCGATGTCGAAGGCCGTCAGGTACTTCACCTTCAGGTCGGCCGGCACCCGGTCGATATCCTTGAGCTCGCCGTCGAAATACTTGAGGTGGTCGATCAGGTCCTGATCCCACAGCCCGCGGTCCTTGAGGTCGCGCACGAGGAAGGGGTTGAGGACGATGAACTCGCCCGACAGGTTGGATTTGACGAACAGATTCTTGTAGGTCGGCTCGATGCAGGGCGAGGTGTTGGTGATGTTGGAGATCGTCGCGGTCGGCGCGATCGCGAGCACGTTGCTGTTGCGCATGCCCTGGAGGGCGATCTTGGCGCGCAGGGGCCCCCAATCCATCCGGCCGCCGCGGGGCACATCGATCTTGATCCCGCGCTCCTGCTCAAGCAGTTCCAGCGAGTCCTGCGGCAGAATGCCGCGGTGCCACTTGGAGCCCGGGTAACTCGAGTACGCACCGCGCTCGGCCGCGAGATCGGAACTGGCCTCGTACGCGTAATAGGCCACCGCCTCCATCGCCTCGTCGTTGAACTCGACCGCTTCCGCCGAGGCAAAAGGGATGCCCTTGAGATACAAGGCATTGGCCAAACCCATCACGCCCATGCCGATCGGCCGGTGGCGCAGGTTGGAGCGCTGGGCCGCCTCGGTCGGGTAGAAGTTGATATCGATGACGTTGTCCAGGGCGCGCACCGCCGTGCGGATGGTTTCACGCAGCTTGGGGTGGTCGAGCGAGCCGTCGGGCCGCAGATGCGTCTCCAGGATCACCGAACCGAGGTTGCACACGGCCGTCTCCTGATCCGAGGTGTTCAGCGTGATCTCGGTGTTCTTCGTGATCAGCCCGTTCACCGTCCAGGAATGTTCCTCGGTGAACACCTGCAGGCAGTAGGCGTCCTCGTTGGGCAGACGTTCCAACGCCGTGAACGTGGCGCACAACTTCTGCGGCACGCCCGGTTTCTCCAGGTTGGACAGATATCGGCCATGGGCCCGCAGGCGCCCCACCCCGGTCAGGTTTTCCAGGATTCGGCAGCCCGGAATCGAGGTGACCGCCAGACGCCACTGCTCGGCCTGCCAGTAGGATTTGATCCCGCCCTCCCCGTCGGGCTGTTCGGCCAGGCCCGCGTCCCGGATCTTGGTGATTGCCGATTTGATCCCGAAGTTGGCGAGGAGAATCTGGACATCCTCCAGATGGGTGAGATTGCCCGAGGCCAGGGCACAGGCGACCTGTTCGCCCGTGCTCTCGACCGTGGCCGACACGGCGTACAGGCCGCGCACGTAGCTGGCCGCGGTGTCCCGGTTGCCCATCCAGATGAACTCGGGCACTTTCTGGCGGCTCGCCCGATTGAAACCCAGGCGGGAAAGAACGCGGGCGAGCGGGGCCGAGGACAGGCGCCGCCGGTATTCGTCGCCGACGAAGACCGGTTCGATCCGCGAGGATGGAAAACCGCCCTCGGCCGCCCGTTCCAACACGCGGGCCGCGCAGGCCTG
>CAZWMF010000760.1:0-1900 GCA_964634535.1 uncultured Opitutaceae bacterium
CAACGCCATCAGCGTCGACAGCGACACCAGCACCTCCGATACGGTGGTGGTGGTCTCCTCGGGTCGGGTGCCCTGCGCCGACCGCGGCGCCTTCGCCGCGGCCCTGGCGACGGTCTGCGCCGACCTGGCCGAGGACGTGGTGCGCAACGGCGAGGGCGTCCGCCATGTGATCCGCGTGAGCGTGCGCGGGGCCGCCGACGCCGCGGCCGCCCGCGCCCTGGGCAAGGCCATCGTGAACGCCCCGCTCTTCAAGTGTGCGGTCGCCGGCAACGATCCGAACGTCGGCCGACTGGTGCAGGCGATCGGCAAACACATCGGCATCACCGGCCAGTCCGGCGACGCGATCCGGGGCCTGCGCCTGCGCATGGGCGGCGTCGATATTTTTTCCGACGGCGTCTTCCGGCTCGATCCGGACAAGGAGCAGCGGCTGACCCAGCACCTCCAGGCCGCCGAGCTCTACACGAGCGCGCCGCCCAAGAACGGCGTGTTCGTGGCCCCCATCGACTTTCCCCTCCACGAGCGCTGCGCCGAAATCGAGGTCGACCTGGGCGTCGGCGCCGGCCGCGCCACCGTGTTCGGCGGCGATCTCACCCACGAATACGTGAGCGAAAACGCGGATTACCGGAGTTAGGACGCCGCGGTCCGGCTACAATAGCCCGGCCGTTTCCGGCCAGCCGTACCAAAGATTCATCGCCTGGATCGCCTGGCCGGCGGTGCCCTTGACCAGATTGTCCTCGACCGAGGTCAGGATGAAGTTGCCCGTGCGCGGGTCGTGCACCGCCGAAATCGCAATGCGATTCGTGCCCACCACGTGGGCGGTGTCCGGGGTCTCGCCCGCCGGCAACAGGTCAACGAAGGGCGCCTGGCCGTACGCCTTGCGCCAGGCCGCATACGCGCCCTCGATCGTCGCCCCGGCGGCGGCCGGCACCGTGATCGTGGTCGCGATGCCGTAGCGCATCGGCGCGAGGTGCGGATTGAACTGAATCACCGTCTGGCCGCCGGTCAGCCGCGCCAGCTGCTCCTCGATTTCCGACAGGTGCCGGTGCTTGACCAGGCCATAGGCCTTGGCGCTCTCGGCCCGTTCGACGTACAGGTAGGTCTCCTCGAGCTTGCGGCCGGCGCCGCTCACGCCGCTCAGGCTGTTCACGACGATGTGTTCCCGGCTTACCATCCCGTCCTTCAATAGCGGCACCAACGGCACCAGGATGCTGGTCGGGTAGCAACCGGGCGCGGCCACGATGCGGGCCTCGTCCTGCCAACCGGGCGGCGTCAGTTCGGGCAAGACATAGCGCGCGACGGGCAGCAATTCCGGCGCATGGTGGGCGCCGTAATACCGCTCGTAGATCGCCAGATCGGCCACCCGGAAGTCCGCGCTCAAATCGATCACCCGCTTTCCGCCCGCCACCAGTGCGCGCGCAAACTCAGCGGCCGCCCCGTGCGGCAGGGCGAGGAAGTAGAGCGGAATATCCGTGGCGGCCACCGCCGCCGGGTCGGAGGCCGTGAACACCATGCCCCGGTCGATCCCGCGCACCGCGGGAATCACCTTCGCGAGCGACTTGCCCGCGTGGGTGCGCGACGTCACCGCCGCCAGGTCCGCCTGGGGATGGCGGAGGAGCAGCTTGACCAGGACTTCGCCCGCATAACCGGACGCGCCGACGATGCCAACTTTCATAAGGGAACCAATCTGAGCGGTCCGGAAGGTTTAGGCAAGAGACCGTGCGACCGCATCCCCGCCGCGCCCCCGGACCGCCGCGCGATCAGTTCCAGTAGCCCTCGTAGAATCGATATCCGCCCGCCTCCGCGTTCCAATGGGGCGCCACCCACACCGCGTCGGACCGCGGCGGGATCTCCCAATGGCCGGCCAACCACTCATACCGTCCGTCCCGCCACGACCAAAAGC
>CAZWMF010000761.1:0-1897 GCA_964634535.1 uncultured Opitutaceae bacterium
CGCCCGTCCCGGGCGGCTGGACGCGGTCGGGTTCGGATTCATGTCGCTCTGGCTCGGCTGCCAGGAAGTGCTGCTCGACAAGGGCCAGGAAGATGACTGGTTCGCCTCTCCATTCATCATCGCCATGGCCGTCTTGGCGGTGCTGGGCTTCGTCGCCTTTGTCGCCCGCGTGCTCCGGACGCCGCGGCCCTTCGTCGATCTGCGGGTGATGAAAACCTACAATTTTAGCCTCGGGTTGTTTCTGATGTTCTGCGCCGGCGTGACGCTCTACGGAATGACGGCCGCCATCCCGCTCTTCCTCCAGGGCCTCATGGGCTACACCGCCCTGCAAAGCGGCCTGACGATGATTCCGCGCGGCCTGGGTGCCCTGATCGCGATGCCTCTGGCCGGCGCCCTGGTCAGCCGGGTCCAAGGCCGCTACCTCGTGGCCGGCGGCTTTCTCGCCTTCGGCGCTGCCTCCTTCGTCCTGTCGCGCCTTTCCCTGGACCTCACCCCCGGTCTCCTGTTCTGGCCCCTGTTCCTGAGCGGCGTCTCCATCGCCTTCATGTTCGTTCCTTTGAACACACTGGCGCTGGGGGCCTTCCCGCCCGAGCAGATCGGCAATGCGAGCGGGATCTTCAATCTGATGCGCAATGTCGGCGGCAGCGTCGGCATCTCGCTCGTCACGACCTTCGTCGCGCGAAACGCCCAGGCTCAACAGGTGGCCCTGGCCGCTCACCTCACGCCGTACGATGCCGTCGTTCGATCCGGTCTCCAATCCACGGCCGCCGCACTCGCCGCCGCCGGCCAGGCCTCGGCCTCCCAGAAGGCTCTGGGCGTGATGTACCGGGCGCTGCTCGGTCAATCCGAACTCCTCGCCTTCCTCAACAACTTCCGCTGGTTCGCGCTGATGTGCGTGCTCTGCATCGCCAGCGCGCTCCTCTTCAAGAAATCCCAAGCCCGGGGCCCCGTCGCCCTCCACTAAAACTATATCGTCCCATGAATTCCTCGATCCTGATTCTCTCCTCCGCCATCGCCGCAGCCACCGCCGGCTGCGCCGTCGGTCCCGATTTTCGTCAACCCGCGGCCGCCGCTCCCGCTCGCTGGAGCGAGCCGCTGGCCGGCGGCGAAACCGCCGCATCCGGCGACGTGACGGCCTGGTGGCGGACCCTCAACGATTCCGAACTCGATTCGCTCATCGAGCGCGCAGTCCGCGCGAACCCGGACCTGCGGGTCGCCCAGGCCCGCGTCCGCGAGGCCCGCGCCCAATATGGCATGGCCCGGGCCGCCCTCGCTCCCTCGGCCGACGCCTCCGCCGGAGACCTCCGCGAGCAAGCGAGCCACCACCAGCCAGTCATCGGCTCGGTGCCGGTCCCGCCCAGCACCCCCTTCGACAATCAGGTCTACCAAGCGGGCGTCGACGCCTCCTGGGAGATCGACGTCTTCGGCGGGCGCCGCCGGGAGGTCGAGGCCGCCCGGGCCGAAGTCGGGGCCATCGAATACGACCGGCGCGCAACGCTGCTCGTACTCTTGGGCGAGGTGGCGCGAAACTACGTCGCCCTGCGCGGTGATCAGCGCCGGCTGGCGATCGCCACCGAGAACATCGAAGCGCAGCGCCAAGGGGTGGCGATCGCCCGCGCGCGCTTTGCGCACGGACTCGCCACCGATCTCGACGTGGAGGAGTCCTCCACCCTCCTCGCGCAAACTCAGGCGGAAGTACCCGCGCTCGAAGCGGCGCGACAAATGGCGATACACCGCTTGGGCATCCTCCTTGGCCAGGAACCCGGCGCCCTCCTCGCCGAACTATCGGCGCCGGCCCCCATCCCCGCGGCCCCGGAGTACGTCCCCGTCGGCCTTCCCTCGGACCTGCTCCTTCGCCGGCCCGATGTCCGGCGGGCCGAACGGCAGCTGGCGGCGG
>CAZWMF010000762.1:0-1890 GCA_964634535.1 uncultured Opitutaceae bacterium
GGCTCGGTGGACGATCCGTCGTACTTCGCGAGCCTGGTCTTCAAGCCGACGCAGGCGACCACGTTTTACCTCACCTACGACCGCATCGACGCCCTGTTGGGCTCGGACAACTTCGGCGGGGTCGGCATTTCCGCGACGGATCTGCCGACGGCGCAGACCCAATTGCATCAATCGCTCACGACCCCCTGCACCCTCTACGAGGTCGGCTACAAGCAGAGTCTGCTCGACAACAAACTCTATTTCGCGGTCGATGCCTTTCAGCAGTTGCGGCTGGGCACGCAGTTGGGCGGACCGGACTATTTGCTCAAGGACGATGGCCTGGAGTTTGAAACCGTGTACCAGCCGACGGCCGCCTTGGCGATCAACGCCAATCTGACCTATCAGAACGACACCGCGTACGCGCCCGCCGGTTCGGGTTTTTACGAGCAGACCGGCAGCTACCTCGATGACTACCCGAGCGACTACCCGGTCGACGGAAAATACGGCACGGGCAATGGCAGCCCGAATTTCTCCACCTATTATCCGCCGTCCGGGCGGATGCGGGCCCCGGGCATTCCGCAATTCATGGCCAATCTATTCGTCGAGTACAAGTTCCCGGACGGATTTGGGTTGGGGGCGGGCCCGCAATTCCTCGGCCGGCAATATGCCGACGACGAGGAGGCGCTGCACATCCCCAGCGAATACTCGCTGGACGGTTACTTTTTCTACCGCCGCCAGCATTGGGACTTCCGAATCAATGTGCGCAACATGACCGATCGGCGGCTCCTCGATCCGATCGACGTGACCTTCGCCGGCAACGACGAGATCTTCGTCCGTGAACCGATTTCGGCCTCGCTGACCGTACGGTGGCACTACTGACCGGCCTGGTCGGCCTCTCCGCGCCTCACGGCGCGCTGGACCCGGCGATCGCCTGGGCGCGCAGTTGCGCCTTGGCGATCTTGCCGGTGGGAGTCAGGGGGAGCGACGGGACGCGAACGAGCTCGAGTGGATCGACGTCGTAAGGGAGCCCGGGCTGGATCGCCCGCTTGAGGGCGACCGGGTCGAACGCGGACTCGCCAGCGATGACGAATGCCACGGGTCGGTGGCCGGTGCCGGGGGCGGGTAGCCCCACCACAGCGGCGGCATGGATTCCCGGTTGGACGGCGAGGGCCTCCTCAACGTCGCGTGGGAACCAGGTCTGGCCGCGCACGCTCAGCAGCTCCGAAAATCGCCCGCGCATCGTGACGAAGCCGTCGGCGTCGATCGCTCCGGCGTCGCCGGTGTGGAGCCAGCCCCCGCGCAGCGCGTGCGCGGTCTGGTCGGGCTGGCCCCAATACCCGGCCATGAATCCTCCGCGCAGGCAAAGTTCCCCGATTTGGCCGACGGGCCGCTCGACTCCCGACTCGTCGAGGACCCGGACCTCCTTGTCCGGAAGCGGCCGGCCCACCGGGGCAAGCCGCGCATCCGCTTGCAGATCGGGTTGGCCCAGAGCGACGAAGCCCCCCAGTTCGCTTTGCCCGTAGCTTTCGACAAGCGGCAGCCGGAGTTCGTCCCGCCAGGCCCGCTTGAGCGCCATCGGCACGGGCCCGCTGCCCGACAGTCCCAGCCGAAGGCCCCGGGGCGCCCGGCCGCGCCGACGCGATTCGATCAGGACATCGGTCAAGACGGTCGGATTCGCCGCGAGGATGGTGGAGCCGGTGTCATCGACTTTTTGCCAACCGGCTTCGGCGGTCCAGCGCGCCAGCACCGCGACCGTCGCCGCGTGGTGGAGCGCCGGCAGGAGATTGGCCACGAGTTGATAGGAACTCGAAAGGGCGGTGGGGCCAAACGAGGCGTCGTCGCCGGATAGGCGCAGGCGTTCGGCGATGCAGCGGCTGGGTCCTCTTGACTGCCGGATCAAGGGCGGGCTTT
>CAZWMF010000763.1:0-1887 GCA_964634535.1 uncultured Opitutaceae bacterium
GGTGTCGCTGTCGACGCTGATGGAGTTGAAACTGTCGGCGATGGAACCGGCCAGGGCCGCCCGCAGGTCGGCCCGGGGCACGGCCAGATCGGTCAGGATGAACACCAGCATGGTCGCCAGGTTCGGTTCGATCATGCCCGCGCCTTTGGCGATGCCCACGATGCTGCCGGCCCCGACGCTGGCCCGGCGGACCTTGGGAAAGCGGTCGGTGGTCACGATGGCCTGGGCGGCGGGCAGGATCGAGCCGCCGCGCAGGGCGGCCACCGCGGAGGGCAGGGCCTGGACCATCGCCTCGACCGGCAGGCGCCAGCCGATCACGCCGGTTGAACAGGGCAGGACGGCGGTCGGCGCGATTCCCAAGAGGCGGCCGGCCTCGGCGCAGATCCATTCGGAAGCGGCGACGCCCTCGGGGGCCCCCACGTTGGAGATTTTGTTGTTGATGACGATCGCGCCGAGGGCCGGTTCGGCCAGCCGCCGGCGACCGATCACCACCGGTGCGCCGGGAAATGCGTTTGCGGTGAACACCGCGGCGAAATCCGGGGTCGGCCGGTCGAGGGCGATCACCGTGAGGCGCATGCGGGCCGGTTTGGGCGCCTCGCGCGGGGTGAAGTCGAAATTCGCGGTGCCGGTGCGGAAGCCGGCGGGCAGGGCGGCCTGGCTTTCGAGCCAGGCGCGGTGCGCGGCGTGGTCGGCGAAGGTGAGGGCGGTACTGGACATTGGCCCAGAAACAGGAGCGTAACGCGTCGGGGCAATCAAAATGTTATCGAAATCTGCCGCGCGGGTCCTAAGAAGATTTTAGCCGATGTCCTTTTTTTCATGAACGTCGTTGAAGTGACGGCCAAAGCCGAGGTCCTCCTGGAGGCCCTCCGTTACATCCAGGATTTCCGGGGATCCACCTTCGTGGTCAAATACGGAGGCAGCTTTATGGACGACCCGGACCCGGCCGCGCGGGTCCGCGTGGCCCACGATATCGCGTTCCTGTCCGCGGTGGGGATCAACGTCGTCGTCGTGCACGGCGGGGGCAAGGCGATCACCCGGGCGATGGAAGGCTCCGGCCTCCAGGCCAAGTTTATCAACGGCCTGCGGGTCACCGACGAGGCGACCATCGCGATCGTCAAGCGCACGCTCGACGAGCAGATCAATCGCGACGTATGCGAGGCCATCGCCGGGGCCAAGGCCCGGCCCAAGGGGCTGCCCGGCGACAGCGTGCTCGTCTGCCAGAAGCTGATGGTCGACGACGACGGCAATCCGATCGACCTGGGCTATGTGGGCGAGGTCACCGAGGTGAAGGTCAAGCTCATCAAGAAGGAAATCGCCGAGGGCTTCGTCCCCGTCATCTCCCCCGTCGCCGCCGGGCTCGACGGCAAGCCCTACAATGTGAACGCCGACCTCGTCGCGGGCCGTGTCGCGAGCGCGCTGCGCGCGCGCCGGCTCGTGTACATGAGCGACGTGCCCGGCCTGCTTGCGGCTCCGCCCGACCCCGCCTCCCTCATCTCGACGCTGAAGATCGGCCAGGTGGACGACCTGAGGAAGCGGGGCGTCATCGACAAGGGCATGGGGCCAAAGATAGCGAGCGCCGTGCGCGCCCTTGAGGAGGGCGTCCAGCGCGTCCACCTGATCGACGGCCGGCTGCCGCACAGCCTGCTGCTTGAAATTTTCACCGACCAGGGCATCGGCACCGAGATCGTGCACTGAGCGCCTCCTTTCCCGTGAACTCACCCACACTCATCAGGACGAGCACCGCCGACCTTTACGACGCGCATGTCCTCAGGAACTACGCGCGGGCACCCATGACGATCGTGCGCGGGCGCGGCTCGATGGTCTGGGACGACCAGGGCAAGGCCTACATGGACTTCACCTCCGGCCTCGCGGTGAGCGCGATCGTCC
>CAZWMF010000764.1:0-1886 GCA_964634535.1 uncultured Opitutaceae bacterium
CCTCCTGGCCCAGCTTGAATTTAGGTTTTAAGTCCTTCGACATAAGAAGCGGGTCCGCAACTTAGCGGTTCGTTTTCCTCTCTCCGCGAGAAATCGCGGCCGCCTCATTGCCGGCTAACGCCTCCGCCGGCGGCTGCTCGGCGGCCAGCACGTCGCCGGCGCCGACGCCCGCGCGGATGACAACCGCGGTATTATTCGTCAAACCCAACTCCACCTCGCGCCGTTCCCATCCCGTCGGCCGTGCCGCTCGTGGATGTGCCGGCGATCGTCGAGAGGACCCCGGCTGGACTGACCTCGCGGATGCTGTTGCCCCAACCGTCGGCGACGTAGAGGTTGCCCGAGGCGTCGACCGTGATGGCCAGCGGGTTGTCGAACCGGCCGGTTTTGTAGGGCCCGTCCTCCTCGGCATGCTGGAACGGCGTGCCGGCCAGGCTCGTGACCACGCCAGCGGGCGTGATCTTGCGGATGAGGTAATTGCTCGTGTCGCCCACGTAAAGATTGCCCGCGCCGTCGATGGCGAGGCCGATGGGGTTGGTGAATTCCGCGGCCGTTCCCGTCGCGTCGTTGTAGCCCGGCTCGGCGAGTGAGCCGGCAAAGGTGGTCACGACCCCGGCGGGCGTGATCTTGCGGATCGCGCCATTTTGGTTATCGGCCACGTACAGATTGCCGGAACCATCCGCGACCATGCCCTGGGGTTGATCGAACCGCGCGGCCCACCCGGTGCCGTCGGCCGCGGCGGCGACTTCCGGCCAGCCGGCCAGCGTGGTCACGCCGAAGCTGTTGACGGACAAGGTTTGCGCCTTGCTCGTGATGTTGCCGCTTCCGTTGGTCACCACGCATTGGAACTGGTCGCCGCTCATGACCAGCGTGGGCGAGGCGATCACCAGGAGCGGGGTGGCCGAACCGGAATAGGTGCCGTTGTCCGACAAATTCGCGAACGCGCTGCCCCCCGCCGGTTGGCGTTGCCATTGGTAGGTGAGGGTGGCCGTGCCCGCGGCTTCGATTCCGATCGAGACCGGTTGACCCACCACGCCGACGGGATTGACCGTCTGGCCGGCGATCACCGGAGCGCCGCTCGAGGGGGAGAGCGACGCCGTGAGGAGCGCGGCAAAGGCCGGCGCGCCCAGCCCGGTGACCAGGTCATAGCCCGCTCCCGCGCTGTAGGCGCCGTTGCTGCCCGAGGTGATGTCGCGGAAGGATGAGGTGTTCAGCAAGGGATAGATCTTGGCGTTGAGCTGACCGACCGGATTGGTCGAACCTCGGGATTGGTTCAGCAGGACGCAAAACGCCGCCCAGATCGGCGTCGCCAGGCTCGTGCCACCCACGATCGATTCGGTTCCGTTCACATAGACGAAACCACCCGTGTTCGGGTCGGCGATCGCCGCCACATCGGGAACCGCCCGCATGGTGCCGGCGGCCGTAACCTTGCCTACCTGCCAAGACGGACGGGGAATATAGGCCGAAAGACCGCCGCCGCTGCCGGACCAGGCAGTCTCGGAATTGACGGCCAAGGCCGCGCTGATGCTGATCGTCGTGCCGCCCACCGCGGTCACGTTGATATCGTCCGCCGGTGAAAGCACGGACAGGGGAGCGGTGGAGCTATAGGTCAATACCGGATTGGTGTTGAAGCTTCCGGTCGTGGGCACTTGGGGATTGGAGCCGCCGTCGCCGCTCGCCGCGAAAACGGTCACTCCGGCGCTCTCCAAGGTCAGGATGTACTGCGACTGGATGACGAGATAATCCGGATCGAGCTCGTCTTCGGGTTCGCCCGAGGAAATCGACAGGACATGGAGGCTGGGAATGTTCACGAGGTCGGCGATGACCTTTATGTAGAGTTCGTCGTAGGCAGCCGCATCGGTTTCGTTGGCCTCGTAGATGCGGACCTG
>CAZWMF010000765.1:0-1884 GCA_964634535.1 uncultured Opitutaceae bacterium
TCCGTTCCGGCCCAGACGGCAATGGCCGCCGGCCCCTACAAAGTCGTGAATTCCGCCAAGGTCGGAGGACCGGGCAGCTTCGACTATGTCTATGCCGACGCCGACGGCCGGCGCCTTTATATCCCGCGCGCCAACCATGTCTCGGTCTTCGACCTCGATTCGCTCAAGCCGGTCGGCGAGATCTCGAACACCATCGGCGTGCACGGCGCCGTGGTCGACTCGAAGGCGCAGCACGGTTTCTGCAGCAGCCACCCGGTGGTCATGTGGGACACCCAGACCCTGGCTCCGATCAAGACCATCGCGGTCGAGGGCAGTCCGGACGGAATCCTGTTCGATCCGGGCACCGAGCATGTCTTCATCCTCAGCCACCGGGCCCCCAACGCCACGGTGATCGACGCCAGGGACGGGTCGATCGTCGGCACGATCGATCTGGGCGGCGCGCCGGAGCAGGGCGCGACCGACGGCCAGGGCCACCTTTATTTCGACGTGGAGGACAAGGACCAGGTCGCCGTCGTGGACGCGGGCTCGCTCAAGGTGACCGCGCATTACGATCTGGGCGGCAAGGCGAGCGGGCCGGCGGGCCTGGCCCTCGACGCCAAGAATCACATTCTTTTCGTGTGTTGCCGCAATCCGAGCACCTGCGTCATCCTGGACGCCGGGACCGGCCGGATCCTCGCCAGCCTGCCGATCGGCAGCGGCACGGACGGCGCGGCGTTCAACCCGAATACGATGGAGGCCTTCAGCTCCCAGGGAGACGGCACGCTCACGGTCATCAAGGAAAGCGCCCCCGACAGCTTTGCGGTGGAGCAGACGGTGGCGACCAAGGTCGGGGCCAAGACCTGCACCCTGGACGTCAACACCGGGCAGCTTTACCTGATCACCGCCGAATACGGACCGCTGCCCGCGCCGGAGGCGGCGCCGGCCGGCCAAACTCCGCCGGCCAACGGCCAGGGCCCGCGGCGTCCGCGGCGGGGCCCGATGCTGCCGGGCTCGTTCACGATTCTCGTGGTTGGGCAGTAGCCGGCGGGTTTCCCGCGGCGCCGCTACTTCTTATCGGGTTTTTCCGGGCCGCCGGTCCAATACAGGCCGAGATACCAGACCGTGTGCCGCTCGCCGGAGATGGCGCGGCCGCCGGAGAAGAGCAGGTTGAATTTCTCCGTGAAGTTGATCGAGCCGCCGAAGTTGGCGAGCGTCGAGCCCGGGCCGCCGGCCCCGTCGGCGGCCTGCCAGAAAAGCTCGGTTCCGAGGGTCAGGTACTTGCCCAGGTCGCGTTGGACGAGCCAGCCGGCGAAACCGGAGTTGCGCTGGCCGGGCGCCGAATTGAGGTTGGCTCCCCCGCCGCCATAGGAGGTCCAGGGACCCCAGCTCTTCTGCAGCCAGACTGGGAGCCGGTACCACGTGCGCCCATTGCCCAGCCCGCGGCTGCTGTCGCCGGTGGCTAGTTCCGCCAGGGGGAAGATCCCGATCTCCGGGAGCGAGTCAGTCTCGTCGAGGAAGCGGTATTTGACCCCCACTTCGGTATCCCCATAACCGGTCGCCCAGCCCGTCCCCGTGGATGAGAAGCTGGCGAGCGGCGCGATCAGGTGCAGCTGGGTGTTGGGGGCGATGCCATAGTTCATCTCGATCGCGGGCCCGGTGATCGCGTCGTAGTTTCCAGTGCTGTCGCCCTGGCCGAAAATGTAAAACTCCCAATGGTTGAGATCCACCGGATCCGGGTCGTCGGTCAGGAACGGGGGGCCCGCCCTCAACCCGGCGGTCAGCGCCAAGGCCAGAACGCAGATGGCAAACGGCTTGAAACGCAGCGAGCGAAGCGGCATCGGATTGATGTGTTTCAGGCGCCGACGACGCCCTCGATCCTTAGCGCGATCGCATGCTCGCTCGGCA
>CAZWMF010000766.1:0-1880 GCA_964634535.1 uncultured Opitutaceae bacterium
GTGTAGACCAGGCTGCCGGATTCGGTCACGAAGGTGATCGTGTCGGCTGCGCGGTCCACCTGTACGAAGAGAACCTTTCCGTGCGATCCGCCGCCCGCCGAGGATGGATCGGCGCGGTTGGCGGCGGGCTTCCGGCGAACGGCGCGAGTGGTTCCGGCATCGACCTGTTGAACGACATGGGCCAACTCATGGGCGATCAATGCCCGGCCGGTCGTGGTTTCGGGTGCATAGCGGTCTTGCGCAAAGGCCAGGTGGGTACCCGCGGCATAGGCGTCCGCACCCAACGCGCGCGCCGACGCGGCGGCGCGCGAATCCGTGTGCACGCGAACCGCGGCAAAACTGTGCTCAAAACGAGGTTCGAAAAACGAACGACTTTCGGGGGAGAGCGGCGAGCCGGGCGCGCGGAGGGCCTCGGGCACGGCGCCGTGCTCGGGCACTTTGGAGTCGGCGAGTGTATGGAATTGAGCGGGCGGGGATAGGCGCAGCGCCCGATCGGCCATCCGGTCGGCGGCATGCTCTGCGGGATCGGAGGGCTCCCCGACCTTCCATGGACCCGGGCTCGTTTCCACTCCGGCGCTCACCAGCTGGATGTGCCCATCCGCCCCGGCCGGGGCTCGTCCGAGAGCGCGGTCCCCTTCGCCCGCCTCGCGTGCGGCCGAACGCTTCGCCGCGCAATGGGGGCAGCCCCCGCCACACGGGCACACGCTGCGTCGGAGAATCGGAGCGGGCGTGGTCGACGGACTTGGGCTCGGCATCCGCCGCTTCAGCGAATCCGGGGGCCGCCGCACGGGGCGTCGTTCGACCGCAAACATGGCGGGTTTGGGCAAGCTAGGACGCCGTCGGAGCCGGGCCGGATTTCTCCGGAGGGTTAACGGCCGGCGGAATCGGACTGGTGGCCGGAGCGACGGCTTGGACGGGCAGCGCCACGGCGCGGATGGCGGCGGGCGGATCGCCGATCGGCTGGCCGCCGGCCGGGAGGACGATGTTTTGAAACACGGCCGAGGCCAGCACGGGCTGGAACGGCGTCGTCCCGAGGTAAACCGGATTCGCATTGGTGTCCGCCACCTCCACAAAGAGCTGAAGATCGGATTTGGGCAGACCGCCGGCGAACGTCAGCAGGAAGTAACCCGTGCTGTCCGTGTAGGCGAAGCCATAGGCCGGCTGGAAGGCCTTGGCCGCGTTGACGAGGAATACGGTGTAGCGGGAGGCGGGCTGCAACGACGCGGTGACGACCCGACCCTGCAGGGCCCAGTCGGTCGCGGCGACCGCGACGGCCGGTGTCGCGACCTGTTGGCGCACGAGTGAAATCCGGCCGATGGCGGTGGCGCGCGCGGCGACCGACGCTTTGGCGGTCGTCACCCGGGGATCGCCGGCCCCGTATTTGGCGGTCAGGGCGGCCACCGTGCGGTTGGCCTGGGAGAGCCGGGCCTGCTGGACGGTCAGGTGGGTCTGGATGCCTTGCAGCACCTGGGCGTCGGCGGAGGCGAGGCCGGGTTGGACGTTCTCCGTGGCCGGAGCGGCGGCGGACGGGTTGGTTTGAGCCGGGGATGGTGACGTTGCCATGAGGATCTATTCGATTGAGGGTGTGGCTTCGATTGATTCGACGGCGGCGGGCGCGGGTCTAGACGATGGCGACGTTGTTGTTGATCGCCGTCATGCCGCCGACCGCAAAGAGCGTGCTGGTGGATATGTTTTGCGCTGTGATATTGACCAGGCCGGCCGTCAGCGCGGAAAACGCGACCGATCCGACGACCTCTTGGAATCGATTGCCGATCGCGTTCAGGGAGCCGGCCAGAAGCAGCGCGTCCGCCAGGGCGCTCGGGCTCTTGGCGGTGGCGTCGAGCCAGCACTGATTGTTGGAAAATATCAGGGAATCGAGG
>CAZWMF010000767.1:0-1874 GCA_964634535.1 uncultured Opitutaceae bacterium
ACCCAGTCGATCCTCAGCGCGCTGGGCATGACCAACTACCGGGTGCGGCTTGGCTTCCGCGATCCGGCCAGCGACAAATACGTGGGGAGCGACCAAAACTGGAAGAATGCCGAGGCGGCCCTGGAAGCGGTTTGCCGCTCGGTGATTCCGCAATTCGACATTGCCCGCGGCGAGGCCGCCTTTTACGGGCCGAAGGCCGATTTTGTCGTTTCCGACTGCCTTGGGCGCGAATGGCAGTTGGGCACCGTGCAGTTGGATTACAATCTGCCGAGCCCGGAGCGTTTCGGTCTGGAATACATCGGGGCCGACAACCAGCCCCACACGCCGGTGATGATTCACCGGGCCCCGCTGGGCTCGCTGGAGCGGTTTGTCGGCGTGCTGATCGAGCATTTTGCCGGGGCGTTCCCGCTTTGGCTGTCGCCGGAACAGGCCCGGATCGTGACCGTGAGCCAGAAGTCCGAGGCGTATGCCCGCGAGGTGGAACTGAAAATGCGGGCCGCCGGATTGCGGGTGACGGGGGATTACCGGGCCGAAAAGCTGGGCTCGAAGATCCGCGACGCCCAGTTGCAATTGATACCGTATATGCTGGTGGTCGGCGAGCGGGACGCGGAGCAGGGGACCGTGGCGGTTCGCGACCGAATCGACGGCGACCAGGGGGCCATGCCGGTCCAGGCGGCGGTCGACAAGCTGTTGGCCGAGGTTCGGCAGCGGAAAGTGCGGCAAGTGGCAGCGGCGCCAGCGGTCGCGCCCCAGGTGGTTCAGGGCGAGGATCACCAGTATTAGGCGTTTTGGTCGGTGCGTGCCACACGGCATCCGGTGAGGTATGCTTGCAATAAAGTGCTTTTGTCGTCAAAGAATGATTGACGTTTGCGTCGGGTAACGTCAAGATTCTAGATTGTGCCGGAATCCGGCCTTGCCGGCCGACAGGTTTCCATCGCCGTTAGTTTTTCAGTCACGAGTTTTGCACGAAAGGATATTAGCCATCGATCGCAATCACAGGGTCAACGAGCAGATCCGAATTTCTCCGGTCCGAGTCATCAACGCCGATGGAGCACTGCTGGGAATTCTGAACACCGACGAGGCGCTCACGCGAGCCCGCGAGGCCGATTTGGACCTGGTCGAAGTCGCCCCGAACGAACGACCGCCGGTCTGCCGCATCATGGACTTTGGGAAATTCAAGTACCAACAGAAAAAGAAGAAGGACAAGGGGCATACCCACCAAAGCAAGATCAAGGAAATCCGGGTGCGTCCGAAAACGGGCGAGCACGACCTGGACTTCAAGCTCACTCAGGCCAAGGGCTTTTTGGAGCACAAAGACAAGGTGGTGGTGTCCGTGATTTTCCGCGGGCGCGAAATTGCCCACGTCGAGGAAGGCCGCAAAGTCATCGACCACATCCTGCGCGAGTTGCAGGAATTCGGCAAGGTAGAAGCACCGCCGTCGCACCAAGGCAAACGGATCGTGGCGACGGTTGCTCCCAAGTGATGCCGGGTTCCCGCGAACCGCTTCGATAAACACTGCTCGAATGTCCGCCGGTCGCCGACCGAACTGGCAAGCGCCGATGCCACATCGCGCGAGTGGGCGATTCCATGAGCGATGAGTCGAACCCGCTGCCGCAGCCCGCCGCTTCGACTTCCGCTGGCGAAACCCCGCGATCCGGGAAGTTACGGACGGCGTGGGCTGAACGCTGGTTGCGCAACGCGGCGATCGTGGGCTATCTTGCGGTTTTGATGGGGTCCCTGGCGATCATAGAGATTGCGCCATCGCTGGAATGCGCGTTGCAGGTGCCGCAATTAAAGTTGTCTTCGCCGGCAATGCTCGCAATTCTATTAGGCTTGAACGTTGCGCCGGCGGGCGTTGTCCTTTTAGCAGCTTC
>CAZWMF010000768.1:0-1873 GCA_964634535.1 uncultured Opitutaceae bacterium
GCCAGGCGCCGGCGCTTTTCGTCGGCCGCGGCGAAGATTTCCAGCTGGGCCGGCGGGTCCGTCACGCCCGACAGCCGCACGCTCACCAGGCGCAGGGGGCGGCGCCGGGTCCAGGCCCCGCGCAGGAGCGGCCCGATCAAGGGATAAAACGGCGCTTCCAGGTCGCTCGCCTCGGGCAGGCTCTGGCCGTGGGACATCTGGCTGAAGTCGGGATAGCGCACCTTGACGGTCAGAGTCCGGACCCGCTTGCCGTCCTCCCGCACCTTGACCATGAGTTCGTCGAGCATGCGCTTGGCCGTGCGCTCGATCTCGGCAAAGTCGCCCACGTCCTCGGCGAAGGTCTCCTGCTGGGAATAGCTCTTGGCGTCCTCCGCGTCGGTCTCGACCGGCCGGTCGTCCTCGCCCCGGGCGCAGGCCAGCATACTGCGCCAGCCCTCGCCAAAAATTTCGCGCAACTCCCGCTCGTCGCGGGCAAGAATGTCCCGGACAAGCTTCAATCCCCGCCGGACGAGCGCCTCCTCGGTCTTGGCGCCGACACCGGGCAGCTTGCCGATGGGCAGAGGCTCGAGAAATTCGGCCTCGGTGCCGGGCGGCACCACCACGAATCCCCGGGGTTTGCGCAGCTTGGAGGCGATCTGGGCCACCAACTTGTTGCGCGCGATGCCCAGCGAAACCGGGATTTGCAGTTCGTCCCAGATGCGCCGCTGCAGGCCGCGCACCACCGCCTCGATCTCGGCCAGCGAACCCAGCCGGCACGGCGCCAGGTCGAAATAGCCCTCGTCGATCGAATTGCGCTGCACGATCGGCGTCAGAGCCTCGCACCGCTCGAACATTTCCCCGGACACCCGGCCGTAGAGGCCCATCGTATGGCGGATCATGACGAGATCCGGGCAGATCTTGAGCGCCCGCGCGGTCGGCATCGGAGTGTACACCCCGCACGCCCGGGCCTCGTAGCTGGCCGACGAAATGATGCCGCGCTCGCGCCCGCCCACGGCGCACTTCTTGCCCCGCAGCGACGGATCGCGCGCCTGCTCGCAGGACACAAAAAATGCGTCCGCGTCCAGGTGCACGATGGTCGGCAAGAGGTCCACGGCCCGATAGGAAGGCGATCGGCCGCCCGCCGCAAGGCCGCCCTGGCCGGCCAGGCCATGCTTGGGCTTGAATCCCGATGCCCCCCGGCTCACCCTGGCGGGTTATGGGAAACGAGACCTCGCAGGACACCGCAGCGCCGGCCCCGACCGACTTCATCCGGGACATAGTGGCCGCCGACCTGGCGTCGGCCCGGCATGCGCGGATCGTCACCCGGTTTCCCCCCGAACCCAACGGGTACCTGCATATCGGCCACGCCAAGTCGATCTGCCTCAACTTCGGGATCGCCCGCGAACACGGCGGCCAGTGCAACCTGCGGCTGGACGACACCAATCCGACCAAAGAGGAAGTCGAATACGTCGATTCGATCGTCGCCGACGTCAAATGGCTGATCGCCGGCTGGGCCGACGAATGCCTGGGCCTCAAGCGCAAGGGGCAGGTGCCGGCCGGCCAGACCGTGGACGGCAAGCGCGACTTCCATATGGCCCGGGCGAATGCGGGCGAGACCGAGCCATTCTACGCGAGCGATTATTTCGAACCCCTGTATGAGTTTGCCCTCGACCTCATCCGACGGGGCCGGGCCTACGTCTGCGACCTCAGTGCGGAGGAGACCGACCGGTACCGGGGCTCGCCCGACCAGCCGGGCAAGGAAAGCCCCTACCGCACCCGCTCGATCGCCGAAAGCCTCGATCTGTTCCAGCGGATGAAAGCTGGGGAATTCCCCGACGGCGCGCGCACCCTGCGGGCCAAGATCGACATGGCCTCGCCCAACATTTGGATGCGC
>CAZWMF010000769.1:0-1873 GCA_964634535.1 uncultured Opitutaceae bacterium
TCGGATGAAATGGAACGCGCCCTCCACAGGTATCCGAGTCCGGCAACCGTCATGAGAAGCGTCAGCACCGTGGCCAGCCGCCAGACCTTTGCACGAACCCGTTGGAGGCGCAGGGATTGCCCCTGCTTGATGACGAGCAGATCCGCCAGCATGGCCGAGGCATCGGGATAGCGCCGCTTCTCGTCCGAATCGCAAGACCGCAAGATAATCTCATCGAGCTCGAAAAGCGCCTTCCGGTCAGGCCGTTTCCCAAGCTCAGGCGGCAGGCGCGGATAATCCTCCCTGTCGAGACCGGTCACCAGTTCATAAAGCAGCTTCCCAAGGGCGTACACGTCGGCGCTTGGCTTACCGTGGCCCTCCGGGGGCACGTAGCCCTCCGTGCCTACGTAGGTCCGGGCATCAGCCGTGGAGGCGACAAGCCCGATATCGGCCAATTTGGGCACTCCACCGACCATGATGACGTTTGACGGTTTGATGTCACGATGAACGAGCGCCCGAGAGTGCAGGCCCGCGAGCGCGCGAGCGAGTTCGACGCCAATCGCAACGCATTCATCCGCTGGAAGCCCCTTCCGCCGCTCCCCTACCTCCTTGAGCGTGAGCGGACGGTACCGTTCCGGATTCACTTCGCGGCCGGTTTCCACGTCGTCGGCTAGCTCCATCACGTAGTAAAAAAACCGGTCGGCCTCGTTCCGGCCGACGTGCAAAAGAGCAAGCTGGCTAGACTCCGGCAGCGACATCGTTGTGAAGCTCTTCAAACCCTCGAATTCGCGCTCGAATGGTTCCGCGTCGGAAAACCGGTCGCGCCACACTATCTTGACCGCGCGGTAGACGCCGGTCAGCCCGCGCACGAGCCAGACATCGCCGTAACTGCCCCGCCCTATAATGCGGATCAGGTCGAAATCAGAGATGGTGGGTATCTTCGTGCCCGAAACCGCGACGCCGCCGGACGTTCTCGGTTCTGGCCGGGACGATTCCATGTCCTCATTCACGGCCCTCAGTCATGGTGGGTCCCATTCAAAGGGCCATAAGAAAAACGGGGCGATGGGCAGCCAGATTGTCGAAGGCAATGACCAGAGTCGGTAGCATTGCGCTACGGCACAAACCGATGCTCGACGGGACCGGTCTGTATATGTCTATTGTCGACTCCATCTAGCATTGATGCCAGTTCAAGCGCGCCGGGTTTCATCTCCCAGTGATGGACAGGGGCGCCTGGCCGCAATAGGCACGGCGTAAAAAACCCTCCATAAAGCGCAACGACAACCTGTGACCGATCCTGAACCGTCAGGCATGAACCCGCCACGTCACGATCGGCATTCCAGTGTCGGTGGTCTTTATTGTTTTTTTTCGAAGGTGCTGCCGCTTTTGGCGGGATTCGCCCTCCTTTGTTGCTTGTGTCACGGCCAGGCCACGACGGCAAGCGACCCGTCTGCGAACGCCGCGGGTTCCGGCGCCGAGACGGAGAATGCGACGGTCATCGAGAAAATTGTGGTCACCGGTTCCAACATCGCACAGGCGGCTGACACGGTGAGCATGCCTGTTGTGACCATTGATTTTCAGGTTATGGATGAGAGCGGAGTCTATTCCGACACGCTCGACATCCTTCGCAAGGTCTCGCCGAACATCAGCGGCGTCGGCGAGGAAAATGCGCAGACCAACACCAATTCCACCCACGGAGGCGCTGAGGCCGAAATCAATGGCCTGTGGACCCTAGTCCTGGTTGACGGCCGGCGCGTCGCGAACGACCCGGCGGGGAGCACGGGGGGCGACGAATTTGTGGACCTGAACTTGATCCCTCCTGCTGCCATAGACCGTATTGAGGTGCTTCAGAATGGAGCATCCGCGATCTATGGATCAGACGCGGTCGGCGGTGTCA
>CAZWMF010000770.1:0-1869 GCA_964634535.1 uncultured Opitutaceae bacterium
TCGATGGCTTCCGCTAGCTGCAGGCCCGCATAATCCTGGGCGCGGAAGAACCGGCCGCTGACGCCATCGCCCAGCAGGGCGGGGACCAGGGCGCCCGGGATCACCGAGGACGGATCGTTGGGCGCGTTGGGTCCACCGAGATCCGTGCGAAGCCAGCCGGGATCGAGCAGGTTCATCTCCACCCCGGTGCCGTCGAGCGATCGCGCAAAATCGCGCACGAACTTATCTACGGCGGCCTTGGAAAGGGCGTACGCGATCAGATTCGGCTGGTCCGCGATACCGGAAGACACGTTGATCACCCGGCCCCATTTCCGCGCGAGCATGGGGGGAAGCAGTCGGTAGCAGATGCGGGCCAGGCTGATCACGTTCACTTCAAAGCTTTGCCGGAAATCCTCGGCGCTGACCGTATAGGGATCGGCCCGGTAGGGCGTCATGATGGCGG
The DNA here is from genome assembly GCA_964634535.1 of uncultured Opitutaceae bacterium. GTDB lineage: Bacteria > Verrucomicrobiota > Verrucomicrobiia > Opitutales > Opitutaceae > Palsa-1447. The sequence continues at coordinate 443 of CAZWMF010000770.1, forward strand.
CATTGTTGTAGACGAGGTCGATTTGCCCGGCCCCCGCGAGAGCGGCGTCGAGCATCGCGTCGACTTCCGCCTGGCGGGAGAGCTCGGCGCCGACCGGCACCACCCGGACGCCGAAGCCCCGGAGCTTCTCGGCGAGCGCCTGGGTGTGCGCGAGCTCGCGGCTGTGGATGACGAGATTGCAGCCCAGCTGCGCGAGGGCCACGCTGAGGTGGGCGCCAACGCCTCGACTAGCGCCAGTGACCAGCGCCCATTTGCCTTTGAGTGTCTCCATGATTCGGTTCTTTGGTTGTTTGGATTTGCCGGAGGGAAAGGGGAGGGAAGCGTCGCTGCCACGATCGGCAGGCACGGGTACTTTGCCGACACTAGGAGCGAGGCGGCAAACCGCCAAGCGTCGATTGCGATACAGGCGACGAAGGGAGACTTGCCGTTTTTGATCGACGAATTCGGTCCGATCCCGGGAAATGAATGCCCGACCTCATGACGCCCTCCGTTTGCACCCAACTGATAGAGGAGGTCATCCGCCTCTATCCATCCTACGTTACCGATCCCCTGGACACCCAATGGAACCACGGCAATGCCGCCGCCGTCGCCATCGAACCGGATGGCAGTTTTCACGGCCATATTTTTGGCGACGATCGGGAAATCGGCCAAAAGTGCTATCAAATTGCCACGAGGAAGGTGTTGCAGGTCTGGCGGACGGGCTACCGGACCGGTCGGTTCGAGCAACTCGTGTACGCGGGCAAGCTCGACGAGGGCGCCTTTGGCGTCCAAAAGCCGGACCTGATCGGCTGGGAGGGCGGCATCCCGATTCTGGCACCCGACGGCCGCCTGATCGCCGCTGCTTTCTCCGGATTTCGGGGGATCAAAGATATCGAGATTCTCGAACGCGCCGCCGCCGCGATTGGACTCGCGCTCAAGCGCGAGTGATTTGCCCGGTCGGCGCAACGGGTCCCGATCGGATGGCGGAGAGGAACGAACCGACAAGCTGAAATGAATCCCCGTCTCTCCTAGATCGTCTACAGGAAAACATTGACGGGCCCCTCCTAGATTGTCTAGGAGAAGGGCGTGCCCAAAGAAAAGACCGACTTGCTGCAAGGAACGCTCGACCTGCTGATCCTGCGGGCGCTGGCTCCCGGTCCGACCCACGGGTTTGGCGTGTCGGTCCTCATCCGCCGGATTTCCGGCGACGTCCTGCAGGTCGAGCAGGGGTCGCTCTACCCGGCGCTCTATCGCCTGGAGGCGGAAGGATGGATCAAATCCGCCTGGGGCCTCTCGGAGAACAACCGCAAAGCGAAGTTTTATGAGCTGACGACCGCAGGTCGCCGGCAACTCAAGACCGAAACGGACAGTTGGCAGCGGGTTTCTGCGGCCATCAACCTGGTCCTGAGCCATGCATAACCGGCCCTCGGTCGCGGCGTCGTTGCGTC
>CAZWMF010000771.1:0-1869 GCA_964634535.1 uncultured Opitutaceae bacterium
GCGATATTTCTTAATCTATTCGTGCGCGATCCGCCTGGCGAAGCGGCGGCGGGTTTTGGAGGTGGGCAGCGGCGCCGGGCATTGGACCCGCACGTTCGTCCGGTTCTTGCCCCCAGGAGCGAGCGTGACTTGCATCGATCGCGATCCGAAATGGGCCGATCCAAATCAGGCCTGGGTAAAGGCGATGACCGGCGGCCCTCTGACTTTGCGGGTGCAGTCGGCAGACGCCTATGCCTTGCCATTTCCGGACGGGGCCTTTGATTTCGTCACGTGCCAGACGGTGCTCATTCATGCGGATGACCCCCGACGGGCGCTGCGCGAGATGATCCGGGTGCTCGAACCGGGCGGCCTGCTTTTGTGCGTCGAGCCCGATAACTTCGCCGTTTATGCGACCAGTGAGACCGCATTGAGCCGAACCGAAACGCTGGAGGAAGAAACGACGGCCATTCGATTTGCTCTGGCCCAGGCCCGCGGCCGAATCGCCCGCGGTCTCGGCAATTATTCGATCGGCGGACGGTTGCCCGGTCTGTTCGCGGCCTGCGGCCTCCGGACGATTCAAACCCGGCTATCGGACCGAGCGATTTCGCTTTACCCGACCTATGATATTCCCGCCCAGGCCGCGCTGCTGAGCGACCTCCGGCAATGGCATAACGCCGGTGCCGATTTCGCGAAGGACAATGTCCGGCTAAATTATCTGGCGGGAGGCGGTGAGGCTGAGACTTTTGAAATTGAATGGGCGCGCGAACTCTTGCGTCGGGAGCGGTTTTGGACGGCGGTTGACGCGAACGCCTATGACGAAGGTGGGGGTTGCCTCGTCTATTTGGTTTCAGGGGTTAAGGCCCTCGAGTGAACCTGACGGTTGGCCGGAAGCGCGGCCCCGATGACCAGCAGTCCTGCGGCCGCAGCGGATGGAACGTCTCGATTGGCGTCGGGCGGTACTTTGAACCGCGATGGCCTTCGGCGGACAATGTGCGGAGGAATTCTTATCTTCGTTCGACCGCCAGCTTGGCTCCCAGTCCAATAAACACGACGCCGCTCAGCTGATGCATTCTGCGTAGTATCGTCGGTTGCGCCCGCAATCGCGAGGATAAGGCGCCGGCTGAAAGGGCGATCGGCGCCTTGAGTAAGAAGGTCAAAACGTGTGGGCGGACGCCCGGTCACATGGTCTATTCCGCGGACACAGGAGCCGGCGATAGTCGAGGCGTTCGGGACGCGGAAACATCTTCTTTCAAAGCCAGCGATCGTCTGCCAGGGATGGGGGTGATTGTGTTTATCCTGACTGACCGATGAGCAAGTCATCCAAATCTCCTCGGCCTCGTTCCAAGGCCGAACACGATTCTGCCGCCGTGGCGGGCACCCGCTCGGTCGAGGCCTTGCACCACTTCAGATGCGGCGCTTGTCGAAAATGGTGGTCGATCGGCGACGCCGGTTCCCGGACGCGTTGGTTTTGCCCGTGGTGCGGGGTCGAGAATCGCTTCACGCAGTGCCTTGAATAAGCGACCGAGCGGAACGTTGCGGGAGCCGGATAGGGGAGGACGGGACTGTAGAATGGCGGGCGGACCCTATTGACGGCCCGGGGGCGGGCTCTATGCCTGCAGTGTGAAGCCGCTGATTTTTGCGCTGTGGGTTGGTTGCGCCCTGGGCCGTCTGATCGCCCAGACTCCAGTCTGGCAGCCGCCGGCAGGCTGCAGGCAGGTGCCGATTTGGCCGGGCGTGATACCGGATGCCCTGCCGCTCACGGGGCCGGAGGATGCGACGGCGATCGTGAACCGGTTCCCGGTGGCGGGGCGGCCGTGGACCATGGTGACCAACGTGGTGCGGCCGACGATGACGGTGTATTCACCCAAGGGGGTAAACACGGGGGCGGCG
>CAZWMF010000772.1:0-1866 GCA_964634535.1 uncultured Opitutaceae bacterium
GGCCTGGGTTTCGCAGCGGCCGCCCGGCGCCTGGGCGGCCCCGAGGGACGAAGCGACCTCGCCGCGGCGGCCATGCTGCTGGTCGCCCTCGTCTTCGCCTATATCGGGTTCGCCGAAGCCGCCCATCGCGAAATGTTTGGTCCGGGCCAGACGGTCACGTTGTACAATCTCGGCGAACACCTGCCGGTGGACGGTTTTGTCTGGGGCTACTTGGCCGCCCTCCTGGCCGGGCTGGCCGGGCTGGCATGGCTGGGCCGCCGAGCCGCCCTGGGTCGGACGCTCGGACCGGCCGCCTACGGCTTTGGCGCGTTGTGCCTGTTCGCTCTCCTCTGGCGCCAAGGGCAGTCGGGCATGTCCGCCAGTTGGCCCGATTACGTCTTCCGGCCGACCGTCCGCACGGATTTTCATGTCCGGTCTCCGGCGATCGACCGGGCCAATCGGGTGCGCCGCACCGAGCCGGCTCGAGCGATCGGCCTGCAGGGCAATGTCTTTCCGGGCTGGACCGCGATGTACGGGCTGGAGGGCATCAACGGGCCCGACGCCTTGATGAATCCGTATTATCGCGATCTGACCGCCGCCGCGCCGTTCGGAAAGGCCTGGGGCTGGCACCTCTATCTGTCGCGGGACAATCTCGCCGCCTGCCGGCCGTTCTTGGATTTCTTGAACGTGCGGTTCTACTATGACCTGCGCAGCGACCAGGGGCAATTGGGGCGGGTGCTCAAGCTCGTTCAGCCGGGCGATCTCGACGAATACGAAAGCCCCACCGTCTGGCCCCGGGCCTTCTTTACCGACCGACTGGAGCGCTATCGCGACGCGAACGGACTCGTCGATCTCGTGAGCCGGGGCGATGGCCGGCCGTTTGCGGCCGTTCAAGAGAGCGAGCTCGGCGCGCAATTCCCCCTGACGGAGCTGCCGGCCGGTATGGCCGGCCGCACGATCGTGCCGGCGGAGTCTTACCATCTCACGGAGAATTCCACGGCGTTCTCCCTCGACGCGCCCCACGCCGGGCTGGCGGTGCTGACCGAGACATTCTGGGCGGGCTACCCGCACGCGCAGGTCGATGGCGTGCCCGCGCATGTCTACCGGGTCAATCATGCGTTCATCGGCATCCCGGTGAGCGCCGGGTCGCATCGCATCCTGGTGCAGTACCGGCCGAGGAATTTCTCGCTGATGCTCCTGGTCTCGGGCATCTCGGCCGGCCTCCTGGGCCTGGGCTGGGGGCTCGCCCGGCGCCGTCCGGCCGCTTTGCTATGACCAAGCTGTCCGTCGTCGTCCCCGTGTACAATGAGCGCGCCACCGCGGGCGAGGCCCTCGCGGCCCTGTTCGCCAAGGACATTCCCGGGGTGTCGATCGAAATCATCATCGTGGAAAGCAACTCGACGGATGGGTCCCGGGACATCGTGCTCGCGTACCGCGATCATCCCCGGGCCAAGCTCATCCTGGAGGACGCCCCCAAAGGCAAGGGACGGGCCGTGCGCAATGGCCTCGCCCAGGCGACGGGCGAAATCGTGCTGATTCAGGACGCCGATCTCGAATACGATTTGGCCGACTACGAGCCGTTGATCGCGCCGATCCTGGCCGGCCGGCAGGCGTTCGTCCTGGGTTCGCGGCACGGGGAAGGCGGATGGGCCATCCGCAAGTTCACCGACCAACCGTTTCGCGGTTTCGTGCTCAACGCCGCCCATTGGACCTTCACGTTCCTCGTGAATCGGGCCCTGGGCACGCGGCTCAAGGATCCGTTCACGATGTACAAGGTGTTCCGGCGCGACTGCCTGGCCGGCCTGACGTTCGAATGCGACCGGTTCGATTTCGACTGGGAATTGCTGATCAAATTGGTGCGCAAGGGCTACCGGCCCATCGAAATTC
>CAZWMF010000773.1:0-1866 GCA_964634535.1 uncultured Opitutaceae bacterium
TGCAGCGGGCCGATCACGACGAGAAGATGGCCGCCCTCAGTGGGATGCCGTTCGTCGCCGCCCGTTCGGCGGCGGCCGACGACGAGTAGGCCTTGCCCGCATGCTCACGGTCCTCGAAGTGGTCCGCAAGACCACGGAGTTTTTTACCGCCAAGGGTCTGCCGACGCCGCGGCTGGATGCGGAGCTACTGGTTGGGCACGCCCTCGAACTGCCACGGATGCAGCTCTATTTGCGCTTCGAGCAGCCATTGACCGAGGAGCAGGTTGAGCGGATTCGGGGGCTCGTGCGCCGGCGGGCGGCCCGCGAGCCGTTGCAATATATCGTGGGCCAGGTCGATTTTCTGGGGCTCAAACTCAAGGTGGACCGTCGGGCGTTGATTCCGCGGCCGGAGACGGAGCGCTTGGTCGAGATGGTCGTGGCGAGGGCGAATGAGGCGCCGGCGACGGTGCTGGACTTGGGCACCGGTTCGGGGGCGATCGCGCTCGCCTTGGCGCAGGCCTGGCCACAGGCCGCGGTCACGGGCGTCGATTCGAGTCTCGAGGCGTTGGCGCTGGCTGGGGAGAATGCCGCGCGATGCGGCATGGCCGACCGGGTGACGTTGGTTCAGTCGGATTGGTTTTCCGCCCTGCCGGCGGATGCGCGCTATACCGTGATCGTCGCCAATCCGCCGTATCTCTCGGCCGAGGAAACGGCGGGAAGCGCGGTGGAGGTGCGGGTGCATGAGCCACCGAGCGCCTTGACGGCGGACGAGCAAGGGGTGGGCGCGCTACGCGCCATCATCGAAGGGGCCCGGGGGCGCTTGGCGCCGGGCGGGTGGCTTGCTCTGGAGACCGGCATTGACCAGCACGCGGTTCTGCGGGAGGTAGCCCGCCAAGCCGGGTGGCCGCGATTCGAGTCGGCCCCGGATCTGACAGGGCGCGACCGGTATGTGTTCGTAGGATAGGGGTCCGTTTGAACGAAGGCTCAGCTGCGCTTCTTGTGCGCGATCCGCTCGCAAGCTGCGCGCATATCGTCCGCAGAGTATGGGCGATGAGGGCCTCTTTCAGCTTTGAGCAATTCCGCCTCGAGTTCCGGGCTGTCTTGTTCCAAGTCAGGCGGGGCCTCGTCTAGCCAGTATCGGAGTGCGTCCTGATCCCGTGCCGACAGACCGAGAATGGCCTCTTGGATATCGGTGAGACTGTTCACCGCACCTGATCTAGTCGGGAAGAAGAGCCGGACAACCGGAAAAAGACTGGGCGTCTTCGAAACGACCCCAAGACTAATCTTAAAGGATCGATCCCGGGAGAAAAAATCCTCCGGTCAACCCGGCGAGGGTGCGTCGCTGCGGACGAGTTGGGTGACCTCGGTCGCCAAGGCCGCGCGGGCCTGGGCGTCGTCGATGTTCCAGAAGGCGACGGTCAGGAGTTGTACGCGGAGGTTGCGGCGGCCTTCGCGGATTTGCCGCCACTGGGCGGCGAACCAGGCGCGCCAGCCGGGGGTCATCGCCTGCTCTGGGGTGCTCGTGCCGGCGCCGAGGTCGGCGATGCAATAAAAGATCGCCAGCTCCCGGCCGTTGTCGGCGAAGCGCAGGGCGCGGAAGGGCAGGGAAAAGCCGGCGGCGTGGATCAAAACGGGCGGGTTTTCGCGAAGCAGGACGGCGCCCGCGGCCGGCAGGCAGACCGAAGGGTTGTGGAGGAAGGGCAGGTATCGGCCGGCCTGGCCGGAATTCCATCGGATGAAATAGGCGGCCCGGTCGCGACCCCGCGTGTCGTCCCAAATCAGCCCGTCGGCCTGGTTGCAGTTGAGCAGCTGGCGATCGGCGGCGGAGATGCGCAGGGGACGACTGTGCGGTTCGGCGGAGGGCCACGCCACAGTCCAGGAGGGTTC
>CAZWMF010000774.1:0-1856 GCA_964634535.1 uncultured Opitutaceae bacterium
CTGGACACGACCGACAGCGCGATCGTGCGCCTGATCGTCGACGACCCGGACAAGGCGCGTGAGCTGATGATCAACAATGATTTCCCCTATTCGGAATCCGAGGTGATCGCCGTGGAAATTTCCGAGGAATCGGAACTGACGGGCGTGCTGGGCGCGCTCCTCGAAGCCGAGGTGAACATCCACTACGTGTATAGCTTTATCAAACGCCCCTTGGGCCGCAGCGCCCTCGCCATCCATACGGAGGATTCCGACGTCGCGAGCCAGGCTTTGGAACACCGCGGCTTTAAAGTCCTGATGCAGAGCGATATCTCGCGGTGACGAGTCAGCCTGGCGCGTTTGCCATCCGTTCGGCGTCCAGTTCGTAAATTCCCGTCATGCAACCGTTATCGTACATGGCGCCGACTTTCAGGGTGCCATAAAAGGAAATGGGGACGTCCTGGATGACGGCGACCCCCTGCGGCATCCGAACGACGACCCAGTCGTTCATGTCGGGAACGACGCCATAGCAGCAGGTCAATTGGCTGGCCATCAGCAGAAACTCCACCGCCCGCCCGTTATCGAGTCGAGTCGGCAACATGAAACCGGTGATGACCGCCTTCTTTCCGCTCCAGCCCTTGACGATGTCCGGTATCTGCTCCTCGCCGGTCGGCGGCGGATGCGCGGCATCGGCCACGGCGTCGTAGCTGGGCGCGACAAACTTATAGCCGGCCAGCCGGTCGAATCCGAGCTTCAGGTAGCCGTGGTCCAATTCGGGGGCGGGAAATTCCGCTCGCAGGGCCACGGCGACCAGGGCCAGGCATACGACGACTGGACGGATCAGGCGCATAGGTTTCGGCGCCAACCTACCCAATCAGGACACGGGAGCAAGCGTCTGCGCCACGGGCGTGCCGTAGGCCTTGAGAGCCGGCACGACCCCGCCGAGGGCGCACAGCAGAATCATGCCCAAGGGACAGATCCACAGCACCGGATGCAGCGCGGTCAGATCGATGACCACGCCGGTCTCTGCCCGGATGATGGCCGCGACCGCGGCCAGGATTGCAAAATATACGGCAAAGCCAAAGCCCGCGCCGACGCAACCGATCACGCCGGCCTCGCCCACGATCGCGGCGAACACCGTGCGCCGGCGCGCGCCGAGTGCGCGCAGGATCGCGATATCGCGACGGCGGGCGCTCATCGAATTATAGATGCTCGCCAGCACCGAACCGGCCGCGATCAGCGCCACCAAGTCGGCAACCAGGGCGAGGACCCGGTCGAACCAGGAAATCCGGCTGAACAGGTCGGCGATGATCGCCGCCGCCGGATACGCGAAGGTCAGCCGGTTGCCCTGCCGGTTGTACATGATGCTCAAGAGGATTCCCGCCGTGGGTGAACGCAGCTGCACGAGCACGGCGCTCACGTCGGTCGCGTACTTGGGGTCGTGGCCAGCCATCGTTTGGAGGCCGTGCAGGGGAATCCAGACGACGCGATCGGCCGGGGTGTTCGACGGTCGGAGGATGCCCACCACGGTGTAAAGGTCGGTGTGCTGTTCGGCCGGATTAAAATTGAGGCCGTGAAACGGATGAAACTGGTCGCCGATGTTCAGACCCAACTTGGCCGCGGCAAAGCTGCCGACCACCGCCTCCTTGGCCTGTTCGTCGAACCGGCGCCCGCCTGGCTCCAATTCCAGACGCCGGCCCGGCGTGTATTCGACCGCGGTGAACATTTCATTGATCGTGCCGACGATCCGGTAGCCGCGCAGATTGTCGCCGACCGCGATGGGAATGGCCGCTTTGACGGCCGGATGGCGCTTGATATACAGGTAATCGGCATTCGCGACGTTGCCCGGCGACGCCTCGAGATGAAAGAGGGCGTTGAGC
>CAZWMF010000775.1:0-824 GCA_964634535.1 uncultured Opitutaceae bacterium
CCGGGGCGATCGTCGGCCGCAAGACGGCCCAGCGCTTCGGCTGGAAAATCGGCGACCAGATCCCCATCCAGTCGCCGATTTGGGCGGGGCCGGGCGGCGGCCATCGCTGGGAATTCGAGCTGGTGGGCATCTTCGACGGGCGCGACAAAAATGCGGACACAACCCCGCTGTTTTTCCGCTACGATTTCTTTGACGAGACCCGGCCGTTCGAGAAGGGCTGGGTGGGCTGGTACACGATCCGGGTGGCCGATCCGTCCCAATCCGCGGCCATCGCCCAGCGGGTGGACGCGGAATTTGAAAATTCGTCGGCCGAGACCAAGACGGAGCCGGAGGGGGCGTTTGTGCAGGGCTTCGCCAACCAGCTCGGCAACATCGCCCTCATCACGGCCGCAATCCTCGGCGCCGTCTTCTTCACGATCCTCCTCGTGGCCGGCAACACGATCTCCCAATCGGTGCGCGAGCGCGCGGGCGAATGGGGCGTGCTCAAGGCGCTCGGCTTCACCTCGCGCCAGGTGCTGGCGCTCGTCCTTGCCGAGTCCTGCACCTTGGCCGTCCTGGGCGGGATTGTCGGCTTGGGGTTGGCCGAACTCGCGACGAGCCGCGGAGATCCGACCGGCGGAATGCTGCCCCGCTTCTTCTTCCCGACTCAGGACCTGGCCGTCGGGCTGGGAATCAGCGTAGCCCTCGGAATCGCTACGGGCCTCTTCCCCGCCCTGCAGGCCATGCGCCTGCGCGTGGCCGACGCCTTGCGGAGGATGTGACATGGCCGGCCCCATCAATTGGTTTTCCCAAGTCGCGTCGGTGACCAAATTCGGCCTGCTGGG
>CAZWMF010000775.1:834-1854 GCA_964634535.1 uncultured Opitutaceae bacterium
TCCCGCAGCGGCGCGGATCGGTCGCGGCCGCGGCATTTGGCATCGCCGGCGTGGTCGCGGTGCTGGTCGGCGTCCTGTCGATCGCCGCGGGATTTCGCCGGGTCATGGCCGCGTCGGGTTCGCCGGATTCGGCGATCGTGTTGCGCAGCGGAGCCGACAGCGAAATGGTCAGCGGATTCCTCCGGCCGCAGACGCGCATCATCGCCGACAAGCCGGGTGTCGCGCGCGGGCCGGACGGACCCCTGGCCTCCGCCGAGTTGTTTGTCATCATCAACCTGCCGAAGCTGTCCACCGGCACCGACGCCAACGTGCCGCTGCGGGGCGTGCAGCCGACGGCGTTTCAGGTGCGCAATCATTTTCGCCTGGTCGAGGGCCGGCCCTTCGTCTGGGGCAAGAACGAGGTCATCGCCGGGGTGGGCGCCTCCCGGGCCTTCGCGAACCTGCGGGTCGGCGACCGGATGAAGGTGGGCAGCCATGAATGGCCGGTGGTGGGCGTTTTTTCCGCGGGCGGGGGCGCCGACGAGTCCGAAGTTTGGACCGACGCCACGGTCCTCCAGGCCGCGTACAATCGAGGCGACAGCTTCCAATCGGTCTACGTCCGGCTGACGTCGGCCGAGGCCTTCAAAACGTTCAAGGACGCGCTGACCTCGGATCCGCAACTCAGCGTGGCCGCGAGCCGCGAAGACGACTACTACGCAGCGCAAGGGACGATGTTGACCACGTTGATCACGACGCTCGGCCACGGGATCGCGGCCTTGATGGCGATCGGCGCAATCTTCGGGGCGCTCAATACGATGTACAATTCGGTCTCCTCCCGCACCCGCGAGATCGCCACCTTGCGCGCCCTGGGATTTGGCCGGGCCGCGGTCGTCGTCTCCGTGATGCTCGAATCCATCGCGTTGGCGTTGGTCGGCGGATCGGTCGGCGCAGCGATTGCCTACTTCGCGTTCAACGGTTTCCACGCGGCGACGATGAACTGGCAAAGCTTCAGCCAGATCGCCTTCGCCTTCAAAGTCACGC
>CAZWMF010000776.1:0-1853 GCA_964634535.1 uncultured Opitutaceae bacterium
TGCCGACGGCCGCGTTCAGGATGTAGTCGATCATCAGCGCGGCGGCGGCGAGCAGTCCGGCTGGTTCGCCGAGGTTCTCGGAGGCGACCGTGTAGCTGCCGCCGCCGTTCGGGTAGGCGTCGATCGTCTGGCGGTAGGAGAAGAACACGATCGCGAGGAGCCCGATGATCGCGAGGCTGATGGGCACGATGTGCGCGATGCCGGCGAAGCCGAGGGGGATGAGGAGGGTGAGGGCGGCCTCGGGCCCGTAGGCGGCGGAGCTCAGGGCGTCCAGGCCGAAGACAGGAATGCCGGAAATGGGGCCGATGTGCTCGGCCCGCTCTTCGGAGGTTGCGAGCGGTTTGCCGAGGACGAGATCGTAGAGCGACATGAGTTATCGCGAAGGGCGAGGAGAGGTTGAACCGCCCGTGCAGTCAATGCCATCGAAGAAATCGAAGGCGATACCCGCATGCCGGGGGAATCGGGCGTGGGCCGAAAGAAGAACCCCCATCACATTCAAAGGACAGGTGATTCTGCCCGAGTGTTGCGTAAGACACGGTGGGTTAGCGCCAATCGCGAAGCCGCGCTGGCCTCAGGTGCCGATCAGCGGTCCAATCTGGTGATTCTGCGCCCATCGGTGGAGCGGGAACGGACGGTCGTCCGTGCGGGTTCAGCGTGAAACCTGCGGCGTAAATCCCTGTCGAAGGGCCGAACGCAATACCCGATAGCCCGTTCAAGCCATTCGATTCCGTGTTAATCTTGGACTCAATTTCGTCCATCGCCCCCATCGCGGCGGCGGATGCTCTGTCGACGTTCCCGATACTCACTCGCGAAGACGAGTTCTGGATTGGGCTGGGGCTGGCGATGGCCAGCGTGTTGATCGGAATAGCTACGCTATGCCTGGCTTGGCGCGCGTCGCGCGAGGCCGCCAACGCAAGCGCCGCCGCCCGAAGGGCCGAGCAGGCGGTGCTCAATCGCATTACCGCCGGTGAGTTGATCGAGCTAAACCACGAACTGATCGCTCAATCGGCGCCCATCACCCTGGCGAAGGCGATCGCGGTCCTCCAGGTCGTCCAGGCTAAGTTGCGGCGGCTGCTCACGCCGATCGAACACCGCTTTCCCGATCATCCCCGGATCGCGCCCGTGATTCAGGCGATCTACGACGCCCTGACGAGCGGCAATGAAACGCTGAACAACCTGGCTGCCCGGGCCGCCAACCTGGACGCGGCCATCGTCGAGGGCTTCAACGTGTACGTCAGCATCCAGCCGGCGTTTTCGGAAATTTCCAGCGGCCTTTCGGCGCTCACCGGTCTCGTCGAGGACGGCATACTCGACCCGAAAGAATGAGTCCGCAGGACGCCAAACTGGCGGAATACCTCGACGCTTCGATCGCCGAGACCAAGGCCAACCGGATCGTCTGGGAGCGCCTGAATCCAGCCGTCTATTATTTTGATCGCCCCGACAACGGGAGAACGGTGCGGGTCATTCTGCAAAGGCCACCGCCGCCCGCCGCCCACCAGTCCTTTACGATCGAGGACGCGGTGATCGGCCCGCAGATCCAACTGCGGGTGGTCGTCGACGGGGCCGATATCGTCTTGAAGATCGACAGTCAGAGTGATTTGAGCGCGGGCGCCAAACTCAACAAGCTCTTCGACCTGGTGGCGGCCCAATTCCGCGAACGCGGCCGCGAGTCCGGCCTCGAACTCCTCGGAAAGATCCTGGGCAAGGGTTCCGGCGTCTAGCGCCGCGCAACTTTTCTAGCGGCCTGGCATCTTCAAGCGACCGGCGATATCGGATTCCTTGAGGAGATAGAGCGCGTCGAGGAATTGCGCCGAAAAACTCCCCGGACCGGCAGAGCGTTCGGCCGCGATTTC